>CAYZAH010000069.1:0-10867 GCA_964475805.1 uncultured Pirellulales bacterium
TGGCCGGAAATAACATTACCATGGGTGGGACCGGACGAATTACGGTTGGTGGATCAGGGACCATTGATCTTGAAGCCGTGAATGGATCCATTGCCATTGTAGATTCCGGTGTTGTGATTGCGCAGGACGGGAATATAAGGCTTTGGGCCCATGAAGATATAACCTTGACCGGAATCCATACCGATAAAAATGTCAGCATCACAGCCCACACAGGATCGATTTTGGACGGTGGATCTGATGTGGAAGACATTGTTGCAAAAGATATCAGGCTTGAAGGGGCCACAGGTATCGGACGGATTGGTAATTCAACAGCAGATGCCCTGGAGATCAATGTGGATAATCTGGCTGCCCAGGCCGGTTCCCAGGGTATAAATCTTCTTGAAACAGACGGTCTGAACGTAACTTCGGTTCTTCCGGTGACGGTTAACCGGGTGGGAACGGACAATTCTTTGAGCATTATTGGTGATGATTCATTTCTATCCGGCTTGCAAACCGAAGATTCGGGTTCCATCATCCTTTACAGTCAGACGGGGGAGCTTCGTATAAAACGGACCGTTGTGGCGGATGGTTCCGGTAACATATTGATTAAAACGATTGGAGCTGCATCGAATATTGTTCTTGAAAAGCAAGTTGTTTCAGATACCGGCAATATCAGTATCATAGCGGGGGGCAGTTTTTATCAGTCAGCCACAGTGGAAGAAGGGGGCACAACAGCCATTACCGGAGGAACGTTAAAATATATCGATAATGACAATACTGCCGCCGAGCTTTCTTATGTTCTCACACAGTTGCCGTCCCATGGTGTTCTTAAGTTAAATGGCCAGGAATTGGCACAGGGTGACGGTTTTACCCAACAAGACCTGGACAATGAACAGGTGGTATATATCCATGACGGCAGTGAGAGCGCCGGTGACAGTTTTGGTTTTGATTTAGAGGACGGGAACGGAGGGGTGGTTCAGGGTAGTTATGATATCGCCATCGATCCGGTCAATGATGCCCCGGAAAATACCGTTCCTGACACATCCGGCCAGGCCGGGCTCAACACAAACACAGGGCAGGACATAGTATTTACCGGAGACGACATTATTTATATCCAGGATCCGGATGCCGGTGTTTATCTGGTGACCACAAAGCTTGAGATCGATCCATCGGTTAATGGAGCCGCCGTATTAACCGTAATACCGGTTGACGATGTGCAGGTCATCGGCAATCAGAGCAATCTTATCACACTGACCGGCACCGTGGATGATGTCAATACCGTACTTTCATCCCTGATTTATTCCATTGTCGATTCCAATTCAGCTTTTACCGATACTTTGGTCGTCACGACTTACGACAACGGCCACTCTGGAAAAGGCGGGTCTTTAACAGATACGGATCAGGTCTTTATCAAGGTAAACCATGTGCCTGAATTGACAACCAATGCATCCCTGACGGTGGATGAAGGTCAGCAGGCCGCCGTAACCGATGGCCATCTGTTGGCAACGGATAGTGATAATTTACCGGATGAACTGGTTTATACCATCACTTCAGGGCCGGTTTTCGGATTTGTGCAAATTAACGGAGAAACCGTATCATCGTTTACCCAGGGGCAAATCAATGGCGGGCTTGTAACCTACACCCATGACGGAAGCGAAAACTTTGCCGACGGCTTTAATTTTACCCTGACCGACAACGATGGTGGAGATATTGGCGAAACGACTTTTTCGATTCTTGTTACCCCTGTCAACGATGCGCCGGTCATTGTTGTTCCGGATGCACAATTTGTTAACGAGGGCAACAGTCTTGCTTTCCAGGGCATATCTGTATCCGATCCGGATGCCGGCGTTGATGATATCAGTATAAACCTTTCCATTACAGGGAATGCAACCCTTAATGCCTCCGGTTTTTCAAATCTGAATGTTACCGGTAACGGTTCCACCGATCTTACATTGACCGGTACGGTGGATAATATCCATAGCTGGCTTGAAACTCCATCAAGCCTGATTTTTACGCCCGGCCAGGGGAGTGGTCACTTTTCGGACACATTGACCGTTACCGTTGATGACGGCCAACCGGAAAATAATATTTCCACCGGGACCGTATCGATTAAAGTGAACGATGTTCCCGGGCTGGTCAATGTGGGTATGGTCGTTAATGAAGGGACGGGAAAAACCATTGGCGCCGCCAACCTGCTGGTCAATGACGCCGACAATATTCCGGGCGATTTGACTTACACTTTGATATCCACACCTTTCCATGGTGTTATTACCCTTGATGGTGAGGTCGCAACAACCTTTACCCAGGAGCAGATCAACAGCGGGCTTGTTTCCTACACCCATGACGGCAGTGAAACCGGTTCGGACAATTTCATATTCAGCCTTTCCGACGGTGACGGCGGGGTTATTGGCGGCACATCATTTAATATTTCCGTTCTTCCGGTAAATGATGTTCCTGCAATTACGGTTTCACCATTTCAGCCGTTAAACACGAATGCGGGAGAAGACCTGTCGTTCAACGGCGGCATCGTTGTGATAGATGATGATGCAGGAACCGTCGACATGACGATTTCATTTGAAGTGGCCAATGGCAGCCTGGCAATTGATGAAACAGGGATATCCGGGATCAACGGAAACGGAACCGGGCAACTGGCCGTCACCGATACCCTGGCAAAAATTAATGAAGCATTAAATACCCTGGTTTATACTCCGGATGCCGGTTTTTTTACCGATACCCTGTCCATGACGGTTACCGATGGAAAAAATCCCTCTGTTGAATCGGTGGATATAAAAGTCAACGACATTCCGGTCCTGGCAAACCAGAATTTAACCGTGGATGAGGGTAACAGTATAACCATTACCGGTGCTGATCTTCTGGTGACTGACGGTGATAATGCCGATGAAGAGCTGACCTATTCACTGATATCTGTTCCGGGACACGGCATGCTTTCAATCAACGGAGAAACTGCCGATGTGTCGGCAATCTTCACACAGGCGGACATCGCTGCCGGCCTGGTTTCCTACACCCATGACGGCAGTGAAACGATTACGGACAGTTTTACTTTCAGCCTGTCGGATCAAGATGGCGGAACCATTGACAGCGGGGTCTTGAATATTGATGTGATTCCCGTAAATGATATTCCGGAAGCCGTTCTTCCCGAAACCCAGGCAACCCATACCAATGCGGGACAAAACCTGAGCTTTCCCGACGGAATTTTGATTACGGATAATGATGCATCGGCCGACACATTTACCGTATCACTGGCGGTGGGCGCCGGATATCTGTCCATTGACCTATCCCAGTTGCCCCAGGGTGTCAGCGTAACCGGAAATACCACGCCTCTTGTGGTTATCGAAGGATCTGTTTCAAATATAAATACCGTCTTACAGACCCTAATCTATCATCCGGGAACCGGTTCTTATACGGACACATTATCGATAACCATGAATGACGGAACGACGGTTGCTGTTGAGCCTGTTAATATTAAAGTCAATAACATTCCGGTGATAAACACTTCGGTGCTTACCGTGGATGAAGGATCTTTTGCCATTATTTCAAACTTGAATCTTGATGTGGTCGATTCCGACAATAGCAGCAGCGATATTGTTTTTACATTGACCGAGATTCCGGTTAACGGACTTTTGACCCTCAGCGGAGATGCAGTTGAAACCGGATTTTCATTTACCATGAACGATATCGATCAGGGCCTGGTGGAATATACCCATGACGGCAGCGAGACGTCCCAGGACAGCTTTACATTCACCGTTTCCGATGGAGACGGTGGAAATGGGGGCCCTGCCGTTTTAACCATTGACATCCAGCCGGTGAATGACAGTCCGGTTAACACCCTTCCCGGCGAAAATTTGAATACCAACCAGGGAATACCGCTTTTTATCACCGGAATCAGCATTTTTGATATTGAATCGGAAAATACCGGTGGGGAGAATGTAACGGTATCTTTAAGTCTTGCAAATCCGTCTTCGGGAAGGGCCTACCTGGAAATCAGTCCGGTGGGAAGTGTCCAGGTGACGGAGAACAGTTCCGCCCAGGTAGATCTTGAAGGTTGTATTTC
Source organism: uncultured Pirellulales bacterium (assembly GCA_964475805.1). GTDB lineage: Bacteria > Planctomycetota > Phycisphaerae > Sedimentisphaerales > Anaerobacaceae > JAFGTG01. The sequence goes on from CAYZAH010000069.1 coordinate 4,052, forward strand.
CGATATCAACGGGACACTTGGGACCCTGGTTTATATTCCCATTCTTTCAGCCCAGCCGGATTATTTTACCGACACATTGACGGTGACGACGGCGGACGGTGGAAATTCGGGAGCAGGGGGCATCAGGACAGATACGGATACTGTGAATATACGGGTCAATTCGATTCCTGAAATTGAAGTCAATATTTCCACCAAATATATAACCACCAAAGGTGGAACCATTGACGTTAGGGCGGTGGCCGGTTCAGTGCATATGGCCGACGGCACATTGACTTCAAGCGGTGGTGGTGACATCCGGTACTTTGCCGGAGCGGATCTAATGGTCAGTGGGATTGATGCAGGTACAGGCAGTGTCGGTTTAATTGCTGAGGCCGGCAGCATCTATGACGGTGGCGACAGGAATTATGATGTTGTGGCGGGGTCATTAATGTTCACCGCCGGGACAGGGATCGGCTATATGGGAGATATGGGTGATCCGCTGAATCCACCTGATCCGCTTGAAACCATGGTTGATGTTATTGCGGCATCTGCCGGTTCAGGTGGAATCAACCTGACCGAAGCGGATCAACTTGAGATTGGATCCGTGGATATCAGCATAAACAGGGTGGAGAATGACGGAGAAATAACGGTGGTCAACGAGGCGATGTCCGGTTATACAACCACCGTTGGAGGTTTTGTTATTCAAAAGACGGTTATCGGGGATATTCTGATCAGCAAACCGGTGGATACGGGCAATGCCGTCAATGCAAATATAATGCTGATATCCGCCGGATCCATCCATGGTTCAACAGGATCTGAAGCTAAAATACTTGGAGAAAATCTGAACTTGACGGCTGGAGGTTCGGTGGGTGAATTGCTGAATCCATTGAAAACGGACGCAGGTACCCTGGCCGCATCTGCAGGAACCGGAAACATCAGTATTGTTGATAAAGATACTGTGCAGGTCAGTTCAACCGGAGTGATTGTGGAAGGTGATGGTTCGATCCTGCTGGGAACGGAAGATGGTTCCATGGTCATCAGCGGGCCGGTAAAGACAAATGGAGCCGGGAATATACTTTTGCAAACCCAAAGCCAGGGTGCCAATGCAAATATGTGGCAATATGATCAAATTATAGCGGCTTCTGGAAATATATCTGTCAGTTCCGCCGGAGGTTTTTCTCAAAACAGCAATATTCAGACAACGGTCGGAACCATAGATGTTATGTCAGCCGGCGCCATATCCATGGCAGACAAGACATTGACCCAAAGTAACAACGCAAATATCCGTTATTATGCTGCAGGTGATATTATAATAAGTGGTATAAAAGCCGGAACCGGAAGCGTAAGCGTTACTTCTACTGCCGGATCCATACTTGACGGTGGTGACTGGTATCTTGAGGTCAAAGCACAGGAATTGAGAATGGTTGCCGGTGACGGAATTGGAATAAAAGATGGAGAAATCAATCCCCTTGAAATTGAAGTGGCGCTTATTGCCGCATCTGCCGGGAATGGAGGCATTCATCTTTCAGAATTAGATGATATTGAGATTGGCACCGTTGGTCCCATCGATTTTAACCGGGTGAACCCGGATGGAACGATTACGGTGATTACGGATGCAGAAGTGGTGGGCTATATGACGACAGGTGACGGTTCCATCATTCAGACGACGGAAAGCGGGGAGATTACCGTTACCGATCCGATTACCGTTTCAGGGGATGGCAATGTGCTTCTCCAATCGCCGTCCGGAGAAATTGTGGTTAATTCCACGATAACATCGGACAACGGCAATGTTGCCGTTGTTCCCAGTGTACCGGCAACATTTAACTGGAATCCTGTGTCGGGATCAACCATTTATTTTGTAGACCTTGACAGAAACGGCGCTACATTCGATTCAGAGTGGGTGGATGGCGCTACCCAATGGTCTCCCGGATATGTACTGCCGGCCGGGTCTTATGTGTTGTCGGTACGACCGTGGACTTCGTCCGGTCTTGGTGAAGCGGCGGTGCCCGTTACATTTACGGTTACGGACACATCACCTCCTGAGACGCCCATATACTCAAATGAAGAGACAGTCACCATTCAGTGGGCGGGAGAACAAGATGCAAGATGGTATCATATTGTTATCAAGCAGGAAGGACAAACTTTTGATTCACGCTGGATGGAGAATACAACCATCTTGACGCTGGACTATACACTGGCGGCCGGAAATTATACCTGGACGGTTCAGTCTTGGGGTTCCGGTGGTCTTGGAGCTGTCAGTGAGGACAATACATTTATCGTTCAAGATGTCCATACGATTCAGACTGAAGAACCGCCGGCCGGAGTTCCGGTATATTACACCGATACCATTAAGCTACAATGGACGGCTGTGGAAGGTGGGAGATGGTATCATCTTGATATTAAAAAAGACAACCAGACATATCTTTCCCGGTGGGTTGAAGATACAATTGAATGGTTCCCGGATTTCACCATGAATTGGGGGGAATACCAGTGGACGTTTCAGCCCTGGGGTGAGAATGGGCTTGGCGATTTGTCCGATCCGCTGTCATTTTTTGTCCAGCGAAATCCGTAAACCGGCAAAGCCGGTATATTCACCGCAAAGAGGCGGAGAGCGCAGAGGGGAAATGACCGTTTCGTAAAAAATCAAGATTTAGACGGTTTTGTAAAAAGTTAAAATTCAAGGCGTGCAAATTTCGCAATCATGAGGCGTACTTTTCGTACGTTGAATGATTACGAAATGCAGCACAACGCAGAAGTTGGACTTTTTACGAAACTGTCAACATTGAACGCTTCGAACTTTACCCAAGAGGCCTATTATGAGAAAATATATTTTTATTCTGAAAATTATTATCATTGGTTTACTGATTATTCCCGGTGTTGCTTTAAGTGACAGCCCCGAGTTTTTAAAGGTAAAGCAGGCTTTATCAACTGACGGGTCTCACGGTACGGGTGTGGCCATCGATTCAACGACCCAGGATATTATTGTGACCGGCTATTTTAGTGGTGAGGCCATTTTTGATAATACAAAACTTAGCAGCTTGGGGCAAAGTGATATTTACCTTACAAGATACGATAGTAATGGAAAACTTTTATGGGCAAAGCAGACCGGCGGAAGTAATTCTGATATTGCCAATGCTGTTGCCATAGATACATCAGGAAAGATTGTAATCATTGGTGAATTTTTAGGCTCGGCAACGTTTGGAAAAGGAGAACAAAACGAAACAATACTGAATTCTACTTCTAATGACATGTTCGTTGCTATGTATGAATCCAGCGGGAATCTCTTGTGGGCCAGGAATGCAGGTGCTGTTAGTGGATCTTATGCATATGGTTACGGTGTTGCTTTTGACGGCAATGGAAATGTCTATGTCACAGGAAAATTTTACGGCACAATCTTTTCCGGTGCTAATCAAATTACCAGCGCCAGTGGGAATTTTTGGAACGTTTTTATTGCCAAATATAATTTATTAGGCAATTTGCAATGGACAAAGAAAACGAGCGGGTCTGGTGAATCGGTTATTATTGGGAACGGAATTGCAACGGATGGATCGGGGGTGTTAATTACAGGCAGTTTTAATGGCTCTGCCATATTGGGTTCAACAACACTAACCGGCTATGGAAAAGATGATATATTTATTGCACGTTATGCCGCTGACGGCGCTTTTGACTGGGCAGTTCAAGGGGGCGGTTCCGGAGATGATATAGGAAATGCGGTCACAACCGATACGTCGGGTAATGTTTATATAACCGGGTCATTTTCAGCAAGCGCCACTTTTGAGACTACCAATCTTCAAACCAGCGAAGCTTCTTCTACCGATATATTTATTGCAGGTTATAATTCTTCAGGTGAACTCTTATTTGCTAAAAAGGCAGGTGGTCCGGGGGATGATGCGGGAAAAGGAATCAGTATGGATGATTCCGGCAATATAATCGTTACCGGTGATTTTTTCGGAACAGCCACATTCGAAACAGCCACGACCGAATTAATTCAGATTCAAAGTGCAGGGGATACGGATGCCTTTGTTGCCAAATATAGTACTGCCGGAGACTGCCTTATTGCAGGGAATGCAGGGGGAGGGGAAGCGGATTCAGGGACAGGGATCGCATCCGTGGACGGGAATATTATGGTTACGGGATCATTTCAGGATATTGCCACATTCGGCGATAAAAGCATTGCAACTTATGCCGGAAGCGATATGTTTTTATCAATATTCGGAGTGTCCTCATTTTCACAGGATTTCAGCGGCAATGGACAATTAGGACTGGAAGATGCCATAGGGATTTTACAGATAATCTCAAAATTAAGGCAGTAATTGTAAATATTTATCGTTTGTTGTTTGAAATCTTAACTCTGAACCCTGAACTTTGAACCATAAAAAAAGAAATGAAAATAAAAATCAGACGACCCATTCTAATATTTCTTTGTTTTGTCCTTCTTTTATTTAATTCAAACGCAACAGCTTCATCAAGAACATTTACCTACAGCGGCGACAGCGGACATACGCTGGGTACTTATAAAAGTGAGGGCGTTGCCATGGGGGATCTGAACGGTGACGGATATCCCGACGCTTTTGTATGCAACGTAGGGGAAGGCAACCGTGTATGGTTCAATGACGGATCAGGTGGATTTACCGATTCCGGCCAGAGCCTTGGAGCTTTAAACAGCGTTGCCGTTGCCCTTGATGATATTGACGGTGACGGTGATCTGGATGCCGTTGTGGCTAATAAAACCGGAAATGCCAATGCCGTGTGGAAAAATGATGGAACCGGCATATTCTCACTTTTTCAGAGCTTTGGCAGTTCAAACAGTGAAGACGTAGCCCTGGGCGATTTTAACAATGATGGTTTTCCGGATATTTTTGTTGCCAATTACACAGAACCGAACAAAGTCTGGATAAATGATAAAAGCGGAAATTTTACCGACAGTGGATTGAACTTGGGCAATGATTCCAGTAAAAGTGTGGCCTTAGGCGATATAGACGGTGATGGTGATTTAGACGCTTTTGTTGCCAATGAGATTTCCGGAGTTGTTGGTGCACCCAACATCGTTTGGACAAACGATGGAACCGGAACATTTTCCGCCGGTCAGAGCCTGGGAAATTCATTCAGCATGGGGGTTGACCTTGGAGATGTTGACGGAGACGGAGACCTGGATGCTTATGTATGCAACTTTCTGCAAGGGAACAAAGTGTGGTTAAATGATGGTTTTGGTGTTTTCAGTGACAGCGGCCAAAGTCTGGGAGATTCCAAAAGCCGTGATATCATCCTTGTTGATGTTGACAAAGATGGAGATCTGGATGCTTTTGTGGCCAATGATGGGCAGGGAAACAAGCTCTGGTTAAATGATGGAACCGGTATTTACACGAATAATGGATTAATGTACGGGTCCTACAACAGTATTGCCGTGGCTTCAGGGGATGTGGACAAGTATGCTTACCAGGAAATCCTAGAAGCCAATACAAACAGTCAGGCAAATATTGTCTGGTTGAATTCCACCAGCACATTTGAAGACAGTGGACAGAGTCTCGGGAATTCCGCCAGCCTTGGCCTTGACCTGGGTGATCTGGACGGCGATGGTGATATGGATGCCTTTGTTGCCAATAACGGTCAGGCAAATATTGTGTGGTTAAATGATGGTACGGGGACTTTTACGGACAGTGGTCAGACCCTTGGGACATCCGCCAGTACGGGTGTGGCATTGGGCGACCTTGATGGCGACGGAAAGCTGGATGCCTTTGTGGCTAATAACGGTCAGGCGAATATCGTATGGATTAATGACGGCACAGGGACTTTTACGGACAGTGGTCAGGCCCTTGGGACATCTGCCAGTACGGGTGTGGCATTGGGAGATCTTGACGGCGATAATGATCTGGATGCATTTGTTGCCAATAACGGTCAGGCCAACATCGTCTGGCTGAATGACGGTACGGGGACGTTTACCGACAGCGGCCAGACACTGGGAACGTCGGCCAGTACGGGCGTGGCGCTTGGAGACCTGGATAAAGACGGCGACCTGGATGCCTTTGTTACCAATAACGGACAGGCCAACATCGTGTGGCTGAATGACGGCACAGGGACGTTTACCGACAGCGGCCAGTCACTGGGAACATCCGCCAGTACAGGTGTGGCACTGGGAGATCTGGATAAAGATGGTGATCTGGATGCATTTGTGAGTAATAACGGACAGGCCAACAAAGTCTGGTTGAATGACGGTACGGGCATCTTTACCGACAGTGGCCAGTCCCTGGGAACTTTCAACAGTACAGGTGTAGCTCTGGGGAGTTTGGACAAAGACGGCGATCTTGATGCATATGTGAGTAATTCCGGTCCCCAGGGGAATAAAATATGGTTCAATGACGGAAATGGTACGTTTACGGATAATGGGCAGTTATTGGGCAATGGAAACAGCATGGGGGTTGCCTTGGGGAATCTGGATCGCAGGGGATATATTGATGCATTTATAGTAAATATGAGTCCTAACACGGTGTGGCTTAACCAATTTCCGCTTCCTCCTGCTCCGCCGGCTGCCGGCGGCGGTGGCGGTGGCGGCGGATGCTTCATCGCAACGGCAGCATACGGTTCCGGTATGGAATCCCATGTCATAATTTTAAAGCGATTCAGGGATGCCTGCCTGCTGACAAACAGGATAGGGCGCTTGTTTGTTAAAACCTATTATAAATATTCCCCACCCATGGCAAAATTTATCGCAAAACATAATATTTTGCGGGCACTGGTTCGAATCGGGTTAATTCCCTTGATTCTTTTCAGCTATGTGGCAATACCTTTCGGCATCACAGCGACAACCCTATTTATAGTCGCTTTTCTTCTTTCCCTGGG
>CAYZAH010000070.1:0-10832 GCA_964475805.1 uncultured Pirellulales bacterium
ATGTTGAATCGCGCCGGATATTCCCAGAGCGATGTAGAGCTTGGGTCCGACTGATGTGCCGGTCTGCCCGACCTGGTGCACGCGCTCGACAAATCCCTGTTCGACAGCCGCACGCGAGGCTCCGCGCTCAACCTGTGCGTCCAACGTCTTGCCCAGGCTCTCACAAAGTGATCCGAGGATACGTTCGTAGCTGTCCCGGCTCTGCATGCCTTTGCCACCGCTGACGATTACCTCGGCGCCGAAATCGACTTCGCCACTACCTAATTCCGTCCTGATGATCTCCAGGCTGACGTCATCCTGAGAGAGCTTAACGGCGTGTTTTACGATCTTCCCCTTTCTGGACGGATCGGCCGGAATTCTCTTCATCACGCCCGGCCGCGCCGTTGCCATCTGTGACTTCGAGTTCTTCGTGCGGATCGTGGCCATGACGTTACCTCCCAGGGCGGGTCGCGTCTGGAGGAGCAGTCCGATGTCCCCCTTTCGCGAGCTATCCCTGATGTCCAGGCCCGTGCAATCGGCCGTCAGCCCGCAGCCAACTCTGTACGAAACCATCGGGGCGAGCATCCGGCCCTGGGGCGTCGCGGCGTAGAGAACGATTTGTGGCCAGTATGTGCTCACAGCGTCGGCGACGACCTTGCGATACGCCGTAGGATCGAACTGAGCCAGCAGCTTGTCTTCGATGACGTAGACAGTGTCGGCCCCGGCCTCGACCAATCCCTTCAGCATAGGCTGAACTTCGTGTCCAGCCAGACATACCCCGACTTGGGTTTCGAGCGAATCGGCAAGTTCGCGTGCTTTGCCGATCAACTCAAACGTCGCGGGATGGACGATCCCGTCACTGTGTTCGGCCATCGCCCAGACTTCGCCTTTGAAGGCCGGCTCGATCAGTTTCAGGCCGCCGACCATATCCTCCAAGGCCTTCTTATGAAAGCGGCCCTCTCCCATGGCGAGAATTTTCTCCGCCATCGCGTCGTCAATCTGCCCGGGGTCGCGGATGTCGAGTTTATTGAGGACACCCGACAAGGTCTCGTAATCCTCCTGCTCCTTCACCGTTGCTTCAAAGGTTCTTTCGAAGAGAGAAGCCCGCCTGGCGGGCAGAACATAACCAGACGCCTGTGTCTTGTCGGCCTGTTGAGCGTCACCGTTGCCACGTCCGAAACTCTCGATAATTGCTTTGGCTAAGGAGGGCACATCGTCCATGTGTTGACATTTCCGGGTGCTCTTACCCGGTGGAAAAACACGTATAACACTCGTCTTCGACCCATTGACGCCAATATGGGTCGCTTTGATGTCCTCGCTGCCCCAGGTAATGACCTGGGTTTCATTCGCCCATCGGGTCCGTGCGAACGTAGCAAAAAGCGGGTATTCATATTTCGCCACAGTCAGCACGACCGGCAGTTTCTTAGGCGTGACAACCTGGCTTCCTCCGCTGATGATGCGCGTAAACTCGAAATGATTCTCTTTGAACTCGGCATCCGTCACATAGGCTATGCACGGTAGTGAAAGCTCTTCGGCCATCTGGGGCGGCACTTGAGCCGTGTCACCATCAACCGATTGCATCCCACAAACGACATAGTAATCGTTGTTGTCATCTAAAATCTCTTTCACGATCTTCCTGACGGCGAATGCCAAGGGGTTCGCGGTCGCCACCGTATCGGCGCCCCCCAAAGCCCTGTCCGTCAACAAGACCACCCGGTCGGCACATCGGCTCAAGCTATATCGCAGGACTTCCTCAGCCATAGGCGGTCCCATCGTAAGGGCTATGATTCTGCCGTCTCGATCATCACTGATTTTCTTCATATAGCTTGCAAAAGCCAACGCCTGGGCGTCCAACTCATTGATAACGCTGGCCAGGCGTGTGCGAATCAGCGTGCCGGTCTTCGGGTCGAACGCATTGTCAGTAATCTGCGAAACGTCGGGAACTTGTTTTACCAAAACTATATAGTCGCTCATATCAGGTATCTCATTTATCCTTGTTGCTAATAGAAATAAGTTGTTCACTCTTTCCAAGAAGAACGTTCGGCCCGTAAGGCACCGACCGGCACATTACCTCTGCCGTGTTTATGTCACGCCACACTCTACCTTTGGCAAAAGAATACGGAAGGTTGTCCCCTTACCAGGCTCGCTGACCACATTGATACGGCCGTCATGCGCTTCAATGATTCTCTTGGCGATCGGAAGTCCCAGACCGGTACCGCTGATGTACCGCGTTTCCGCGCTCTTGACCCTGAAGAACTCGTCGAAAATGAAAGGCAGGTTCTCCTGCGAAATCCCGATTCCGGTGTCGGAGATATCCAGGACCAGATCGTTGTCGTCCTCCTTCGCACGAATGGTGACCGTGCCCCCTTCGTGATTGTAGTTTATCCCGTTAGTCACGACGTTCAGAAACGCCTCTTTCAAACACTTGGAATCACCGTTGATCAACGGCAAATGGCTGCCCAAATCCAGTTTGAGGACTACCCTCTTCGTCTCCGCTTGCGGCGCCAGTATCTCCACGATCTCAGAAAAGACAGGTGCCAGCGAAATCGGCTCGAATCTCTCTATGATCCTGTCCCCCTCGACGCGGGACATGTTGAGCCAATCGTTTATCAGTTGCAGAAGACTGTCAATATATCCCGCCGCTTTGGCAATAATTTCCTTTTGCTTGTCGGTCGCCTCACCGGCGAATCCCTCACGGATCACACCAAAGTACTGCTTGACCGACACAAGAGGCGAGCGAAGCTGGTGCGAGACGAGGGTGATGAAGTTCTCGCGCATCATCTCCTTTTCCTGGTGGAGGCGGGCCGATTCAGCCACAAGCCGCCTCCGCTCCAGGCCCCGCTTAATGACGACCCTGAGCTGATCGGGAGTGAAAGGCTTGGGCAGGAAGTCGTACGCGTTGCGTTTCATCGCCTCAACGGCCAATTCGATGGTCGCATAGCCGGTGATGACGACACAAACGATGTCACGACCTATGTCCTTGATCTTTTCCAACAGATCCATGCCGCCCATTCCAGGCATCTTCAGGTCGATCAGGACCAAATCAGGCTTGCCCTCTCGTGTCTTTCGCAAACCGATCTGGCCGTCCGCGGCGGTTTCGACCTTATATCCATCTTTCGATAGCACCTGACGACACGAATCGCGCATCGCTTCCTCGTCGTCAATCACCAGAATCTCAGCCGTCTCGCTCATTTATTTCGCTCCCCTCAACTGGCCTGTCTTCTTGAACACGTCCTGCACTGCTTCGACCAGTTCTTCCAGGTCGAAGGACTTTATATAGTAATAGAAGATGTCTTGCTTGCGAACCTCCGCCTCCAGCTCCGCCGTATTCTCCGCTGCGGTCATAATCACCTGAACCTTCGGATCGATTGCCTTGAGAATCGAAACAGCCATGTAGCCCGGCATCTCGGGCAGATCAACGTCCATAATGACGCAGTCGAACGTAGCTTCTCCGATCCGCCTGGCGACCTCGCTGAGACTGGCGTTCACTTCCACGTCACAACCCTCTTCAACAAAAATAGATGCTAACTGCCGGGCGTCTTCGGCGTTGGGGTCAACAATCAGGAGTCTCTTGCTTGCTAGATTCAACGAACTATCCTTTCCGAGTACCACTTGACTATTGCCCGAGCAAGAGCCGTGCCACACTGCAAAAAGAGTCAATCGGGCTCGTCCTAAGTGGTTTGCAGCAAAAGAGATAGTAGTAACAGGAGTGTTTTGTGTTCTGCGGGAGACTCCGAGGCGGCCGCTCATGTGGGGCGTTTTTCCTCAGTAATGGGGAGATTCGTGCCGCAGGACACTATTCAATTGAATACCGCGCCAGTTTGGAGCGAAGCGTCTTTCGGTCTATTCCCAACCATTTAGCCGTCTTGCCTTTGTGACCGTGGAACATCTTGAGTATTCGGGCGATATGCTCCCTTTCTACGTCGACGAGACGCTGGGGTCGATCCGCGTCTGATTCAGGCACCGCCACGTTCAGCCCATAGTAAAGCAGGTCCGAAGGTTCGACGATATCATTCTCGGTCAGCACGACCGCTCGTTCGATGGCGTTCTCGAGCTCTCTGACGTTCCCGGGCCAGTCGTACTCAACCAACGCCTTCATGGCCTGGGCAGAAATCGACCGCACGTTCTTCTTCCTCTTCTGGTTATACTTCTTCAGGAAGTAGCTGGCTAACGGCGGAATATCGTCTCGTCTTTCGCGCAGGGGCGGTAGCATAATGGGCACGACGCTCAGGCGATAAAACAAATCCTCCCGAAACGTCCCCTCTTGCGTTGCTTGTTGCAGGTTTCGATTCGTCGCAGCCACGACCCGTACGTCCACCTTAATGACCTGCGAGCTACCGACCTTCGTGATTTCCCTCTCCTGGAGCACGCGAAGCAGCCGGGTTTGAACGTTCATGCTGATATTGCCGATTTCATCGAAGAACACCGTTCCGCCATTGGCCAGCTCCAGACGGCCGTACTTGGTCGCCGTGGCGCTGGTAAAGGAACCCTTGACGTGGCCGAACAACTCGCTCTCGAACAGGCTCTCCACCAGGCTGCCGCAATCCACAACGACGAAGGGTTTGTCCTTTCTGTCGCTATGGCGATGGATCGCCCTGGCCACAAGCTCCTTGCCTGTGCCGCTTTCCCCGCAGATCAGAACGGTCGTATCGGTCGGGCTCACCTTCCGCACGATCTCTTCGACCGCCTTCATCGGTTGACTTTGACCAATGATCACCTCTGACCCGGCGCTGGCCTCCAGTTCGTTTCGCAGCAGGATGTTCTCTAGGGCAAGCCCTCTCCTGTCCAACGCCCGATCAACAATCGTCCTGAGAGTCTCGGGCGTGAAGGGCTTCGGGAGGAAATCGTAAGCTCCGCGTTTCATGGCCTCGACAGCGGATTCCACCGTCGCGTAGCCCGTAATGACGACGACCACAATCTCCGGATAGGCTTGCTTGATCTCTTCCAGAACTTCCATGCCGCTCAAGCCGGGCATCTTCAAATCAAGAAGCACAAGGTCGAACGACTCTTTGGCCAGGATATCCAATCCCGTCTGCCCATCGCCAGCAACCTCAACCCTACTCGCCTTGCGAGCAAGCGCCTGCCGGCATGAGTCCCGCATGGATTCCTCGTCGTCAATTACTAAAATACGAGCCTGACCGAACATTCAGACCTCCGCCTTAAAAGGTAATCTAACCACAAAGGTTGTTCCTTCGCCTGGGTGGCTTTGCACTTCTATCGTTCCCTGGTGTCTTGCAATGATGCCGAAGCTGACGGCTAAACCAAGTCCCGTTCCTCGCCCGACGTCCTTCGTGGTGAAAAACGGATCGAATATTTTTTCCAGATTCTCGCGGGGGATGCCGCAACCGGTGTCCTTAAGTTCGATCACGATGAACGCGCCGTCGCTCGCCCTTCTGGTCACCACCGTCAGCTCGCCCTGGCCGTCCATGGCTTCGCCCGCGTTGAAGATGATATTGGTGAAAACCTGCTGTATCTGGCCACTGTCCATCATGGCCTTCGGCAGCGATGGATCGAGAATGGTCGTTATCTTGACGTTCTGGAATAGGGCCTGATTTCGCAAGAGAGATAGGGTCCGCTCCAGGATGGTATTGACGTCCGCCTCCTGAACGTTTGGCTCACTCTGTCGAGCGAAGTCGAGCAGACCTCGTACAATGTTCTTGCATCTCGTCGCTTCTCCAACGACTTTCTCCAGGTTCCTGTGCCGAGAGTCCTCGGCCGGCGTTTCCTCCAAGGCCAAGTGGCCATACATCAGAATCGCACCGAGCGGGTTGTTTATCTCATGAGCAACACCAGCCGCCAACTGCCCCAAGGTCGCCAGCCGCTCCGATTTCATGATCTGCTGGTGTGCATATTCTTTCAGGCGCTCATCCCTTTCTTCGAGCGAAGAGGCCATCGTATTGAATGTCGTTGTCAACTCGGCTATCTCATCCTTCTGGGTCGTCTCGACCCTGTAGTCAAGATTGCCGTCGGCCCACTGATGTGATGCGAATATCAATTGCCGAATCGGCTGCAATATTCCTCTGGCCAGGAGACTCGAAACGAGCAGCGCGAGAACCATCCCCGCACACGCAATGCCCAGGAACAAGGCAATCGCTTCTTTTCGCATATCGATGAACTTCTTTTCCAGCACTCCCACATAGAGAATGCCGATGATTGTATCCTGGATGTCCCTTATCGGCTCGTAGGCTGCGATATACCAGTTGTTAACGACAAAGGCCCGGTCTATCCACGGCAATCCCTTGGTGAGGACCCGGTCGTACACCTCCTGCGAGACGCGCGTCCCGATCGCACGTGTCCCGTCCTGCCTCCTGACGTTCGTCGATATACGCAGGTCGCCCTGGAAGATAGTCGCCGTACCGATATCTTTGCCCTCGTACTTGACGCCCTGATAGACCGTGTCCTTGACCTTGTCAACAATCTTATAGTTCCGATTTAGCAGGTTCCCCCCGTACAGAACACCCAGCAGAGTTCCATCGTCTCCGCGAATCGGCGCGCCGGCCTTCATCATCATTCCGGAAGTCTGCATGGTTTGTTGTGTCGGCTTCGCTTTGGGAGTGGGAATGAATACGATGCGCGCCTGTTTGACGAGCTCGGGTCCTTCCTTTTCGAGTTCCTCTTTCGGCACGATCACCGTGCCGGCAATGACCTCTCCCCTGGACAAGACACGGCCTACAATCTCGTCGGCCGCCTGACTATCGCCGAAGACGGAGGGATTTCGGAGCCTGACGAGAACCCGGCCGCGACTATCCGTCAGAGTCAGTACGTCCAAGGACTCGACCTTCCTTATCTTCCCCAGCTCTTGTGTCAAGGTCGCCAGGTCGTTATGCAACAGTGCGTCTTTGACGAAGAATCTCAGGGCGGTCAACCGCACTGTATCCTTGAGGTTCACGCTTTCCTGTTGGTATATGACCCGTGCGGAGTTCAGGTCGTTGCGCACCTTGTCCTGCGCTTGCCGGATCACGCCCGTACCAATGAGCCGCGTCCCCACGAGCGTGGCAACCAGGCCGCATATCAAAATCACGGCCAGAAAACTTGTGACCAGCCTTATCCTCAATGATGTCTTCATCGTCATTCCTGAACTGGGCAGAATCAGCCGAAAATCCGCCGGTTCTGGACAAGCTCCAGGCGGTAAGACGACATTCGTGCCACCCGCCCCTTATCTTACCCGCATTCCAAACGGCAATCAAGTTCATGCGCGCACACCGCCCCACAACCTCGGCCGCAGACATTATGCGCATAAAAAAACCGGCAACGTAAAAGCCGGTATATTGGCGGGTGCATCAAACCACCCGATGCGACGTTAGGGTGTACTGTGGATTTCCTTCGCTCACTGCGGGCCGGCCTTCATTGCTGCCAGTGGATAACCGTGCCCTCTCAGTGCTTCGCAAAGGGTTTGTACAGCGGGTCACCTATCAAAAGTAATTGCCATGAATTGAACGGCTTGGTACGGTAGTATGCCTCGACCAGACACTTGCCTTCGTACAGTTCGCCAAAAAACGCTTGCGGCTCCGGAAACGAATGTAGATAAGGCTCGGCCACCGGCCCAAAGGTCGCGGTGATGCCGTCTCGGAGCATGGCTGGACACCAATGCGTACTGTTCGGATCACGAAGGCCCGCCGCCTCGAAACTCGCTATGTGATACCCCACCGCCCCATCGACAAAATCGAAAGCATCGACATACTTGGCAACACTATACCAGCCGCAATAGAGAGCCGTTCGCGGACAAGAACCCGGCTTGAACAGTTCTGCTGTCTGCTCTTGGACGACGCGGAGTCTCGTCTCCTTCGCCGTCAAAACCGCCAAACTTCGTAAACATCGGTCGTAATGGCCATATAGATCTTTACTTGAACGGCCCCGCAAGTCGATGTAGGCTACGCCGTCAAGTCCTGTCTCTTCTCCTCTTATCGCCTTGTCCACAAGACTCTTGGCAATGTCCGCACCCGGCCCGTCCAGCCGGCTGACCATCAGTGTTTGAAAACTCAGACCCAGCGTCTCGGTCTTGAGCGGATTCGGTTGCCAACGATACAATTCATAAGGTCCGACAAGAACCATCGACAGTTCGCTATCCACCGAGGCGTTTGTTTCATTGCCGTTAATCAGATTTATCTTGAGTTGCAGTTTCGCCAAGTCAGTTTGACCGAATTTGTAGGCGCGCGAGTTGGTCCAGCCATCTTGCTTGAGTTGCTCAAGTCTCTTTTTCACCTTGTCCACTTGTTGCTGCAACTCTTCGAGCTTGCTCGCCATCCCCTTCAAGGGGCCCCGTTTTCCCACCTGAAAAGGCACGCCATAAATTGTAAGCAAGCACTTGATCTTGCCGAGGAGTTTCTGTGAGACGAATCGCCCGCGAATCGGCCCTGCAATCTCTCTGTCATAATCTGCCCGGCTGATCGCATTCTTGAGGCTCGCCCCCAAAGGCAACGCGAGGAGGTTCTTCTCGGGCACGCCACGGCGCTGGCAATAGTATCGCGCGATCTGCATGGATTCCGCGACGTCCTTATTCGCTACGACTAATATCTCACCGGGCGCCAGCGCACAGGCTATCTCGCAGTAAGATAGAGTGAGTAAAATAACAGCATGTGCTCGAATCATAATCGTCACCGATAGGTAGATTATACCACGAACGGGCCCAATGGTGAATATGACTTTAGGGATTTGGGGATCGAATCCTCAAAGACACCGATGACGTCAAAGAAGCTCGTCCGATTCGACCCGATGTACTGCCGCATCTTTGCGAGCATCCCATTCCACTACCGACACTACCGGCAGAAAGAGGCGAGATTAGTGTGGAAATGAAAGAGGTAGGTGGAAAGAAAAGAGATGAGTGCTTCGTTCTTGCGAGGAGAAAGTGAGGCGCCGGTGCTCGATGTCACACGCAGAGCCTGTGATGCCGGCAATAAAGCGAGAACAGCATAGTCACCAATGCAGGATGTCAGCTTTAGGAACGATTCTCAAGAGATTCTTGGGAATCAGTTTGCATTCAGTGCGTATCTAAAATTGCTCCAACAAGATTCGGACAATCCTGCCGGCCGCCTGCCCGTCCCAAAGAGGTGGAATCTGAGGCTGTCGCCACTGACCACTCACAGCGTTCTTGTATGCCGTGACGATCTTCTCCGTATCCGTCCCGACGACCTGATTGGAACCAATCTCAGCCGTGACGGGCCGTTCAGTGTTCTCACGGAGTGTGATGCACGGCACCTTCAGACAGGTTGTCTCCTCCTGTATACCGCCAGAATCTGTGAGCACCACTCTGGCCGAGGAAGTCAACCTGAGAAAGTCCAGGTAACCCAGCGGATCAAGCAAATGAAGCCGCGGCAATTTCTCGATGCGCGTGTGCAATCCCAACTCGCTTAGGTTCCTTCGCGTCCTCGGATGTATCGGAAACAGGATAGGAATATCCTGTTGGATAACCTCCAAAGCGTCGAGGATCCTCGCAAAAACGGCCGGGTCATCAACATTGGAGGGCCTGTGCATGGTCAGCACAGCAAAATGATCTCCGTCGAGACAACCTCGGCTGCGAAGCTCTTCCAGTATACGTGACTGCTTCGCCTTCTCAAGATTATGCAACAGCGTATCGATCATCACGTGCCCGACGAGATGAATTCTGTCTTTTGGGACGCCCTCGTGAAGAAGGTTATCGACGCCGCTTTGCTCCGTACAGAAGAGCAAATCGCTGATCGAATCGGTCACCACGCGATTGATCTCTTCCGGCATGGTCCTATCGAAGCTGCGCAAGCCCGCCTCAACGTGTACCAGCTTAACACCCAGCTTGACGGCGACCAGCCCGCAGGCGACCGTGCTGTTGACGTCACCAACCACAAGCACGACATCAGGCCGGTGCTCCAGCACGACAGGCTCGAAGGCTTTCATAATCTCCGCAGTTTGCACGGCGTGTGAAGCACTGCCCACCTCCAGATTGATGTCCGGTTCAGGAATCGCCAGTTCCCGGAAGAACAGATCGCTCATTTTCTCGTCATAGTGCTGACCCGTATGAACGAGAAGCGTCTCGATCTGCGCGTGCTTGCTATACTCGCGCATCAAAGGCGCGATCTTCATAAAATTGGGTCGAGCACCAACGATGTTAAGGATTTTCATGCCCTTACTATCCCTTCTGTGTGAGCGCGCATGCGGTTACAGGTACGAATGATAACGTGCTGGTAGTCGCTGGCCATCACTTCACGGTCATGATGTTTCATCACATATTCGTGGCCGGCTTGCCCCAGAGTCTGACGCAACAAAGGGTTTTCCGCTAATTCCACAACCGCAGAAGAAAGTTGTTCGGCATTTTCCGGCTCGATACAAATCCCCGCATTGGCCTTCCTCACAAGATCAGCCGCATGCCCTTCGACTCCCAAAATGATCGGCTTGCCCATCGCCGACGCTTCAAACATCTTGGACGGCAACACACTCTCGAAAATGCGGGCTTTCTTCAGGTGGACCAGGCAAGCATCGCTGACCGAAAGGATGGCCGGGATGGCATGTCTGTCCAGCCTACCGGCAAACACCACGTTATCGAGATTCTGGCGGCGGGCCTGCTCTTGAAGCTTGTCAGCGGCGGCACCGGCGCCGACGAGCAGGAACTTGATATCGTTTCTCTGTCTGTCCTTCAGGAGCATGGCCGCCCGCAGCACAACCTCCAGCCCGCTGGCCATGCCGATCGTCCCGACGTAGGAACAGACAAACTCGTGATCGAGTCCATACTCTTCCCGAATGCTCTGCTCCGTATGACGCGGGTAGAATATCTCCCGATCAACGCCGTTGGGAATAATGGATATCTTTTCCGCAAGAACATCCTTTTGGATGAGTTCCGCTTCATAGCCTTTGCCAACGGTCACAATCTCATGCGCGGCCGCGTA
>CAYZAH010000071.1:0-10803 GCA_964475805.1 uncultured Pirellulales bacterium
TGTCCCGTGCGGTCGGCGGCATAGCACGAACGCCGGACCGGCGCCTCGCCGAAGTTCCGGGTATGGCCTCCGAATCGGCGCTGGTCGATGCGCCCCTCCTTGGTTCTGTTGAACGGAAGGCCCCGGTTCTCAAGCTCGTAGACGGCCTGAACGGCGTCTTCCGCCAGAATGGCCGCTGAACGTTGATCGACTAAATAGTCCCCGCCTTTGACCGTGTCGAATGCGTGCCACTCCGCCTTGTCCTCTTCCACATTGCCCAGTGCAGCGCCAATCCCTCCCTGGGCCGCTCCGGTGTGGCTACGGATGGGCAGCAGTTTTGAAAGGACGGCGGTCCGGTTGCCCACGACACGGCTGGACTCCAGAGCCGCGTAGAGACCCGCACCTCCAGCACCCACGATCACGGCGTCAAATTCATGCTTCATTGTTTTGCTCATGAGCTAACCAAAGATAGAAAATGTTATTTCTCACGGACTGTGAATTCCGAATCGAGATATCATTGCCGAGCTAAGTTGAGGATTCCGCCGGCCACGAGTATCCGTCGCTGGCGGTCTGAAGCTTCAAGCCGAGTCTCGACCTGTTTCCCGTTTACTCTTACTGGAATTTCAGAAGCTCCTTTCGCCACCTCGCGGCTGATGCCCGGAATTTCAATCTTGTCACCCTGACGAATCGCGTCATAATCGGCTGGATCGGCGAAAATAAGAGGCACAATGCCGAAATTGATCAGATTGTCCTTGTGAATTCGGGCAAAGCTCTTCGCGATTTTCGCCCTGACGCCAAGGTATCTCGGCGCCAGTGCGGCGTGCTCTCGCGAAGAACCCTGGCCGTAATTCTCACCGCCGACAACGAAGCCTCCGCCGTTTGTCTTTGCACGGGTTGGGAATTCCGGATCGGCAATCTCGAATACAAAATCGCTGATCGCCTGAATATTGCTACGGTACGGTAGAACTCGATTGCCCGCCGGCATGATGATATCGGTGCTGATGTTGTCGCCGACTTTGATGAGTACAGTTCCCTCCAATTCATCTTCGAGAGCCGGGAATTCCGGGAGCGGCTTGATGTTCGGACCGCGAATAATCTCAACGCCAGAGCGATCCGGTGGCGGCTGGACGAACCAGTCCGGCTTGAACTTGTATCTTTGGGGGTAGTCAATTTCGGGGGCTTTGCCTAACGTCCGGGGATCGCTAATGCGCCCCGTCAGAGCCGACGCGGCGGCGGTCTCCGGCGAGCAGAGGTAAACCTGGTCGTCCTTAGTGCCGCTTCGACCTTTGAAATTACGTGGGAAGGTTCGCAGAGATACCGTCCCGGTGGCCGGGGCCTGTCCCATGCCGATACAACCAAGGCAACCCGATTCATGGACGCGCCCCCCGGCCTCGACCAAAGCCGTGATCCCCCCCGCCGCCAGAACGTTGTCGAGTGTTTGTCGGCTTCCCGTATTGATCTCGAAACTCACGTTCGGATGCCGGGTTTTGCCCTCGACGATCTTGGCGGCAATCATGAAATCGCGGTAGCTGCCGTTGCACGATGAGCCAATGATAACCTGTTGGACCTCGATATCCGACAGTTCCGACGCCTTCTTCACGTTGTCGGGATTCGAAGGGCACGCCACCATAGGCTCGATCTGGCCAAGGTCAATCTCGGTTAGCTCGCTCCATTCAGGATTCGGCCCTGTTTTCAATTCCTGCCACGCATTCTCACGGCCGTTTCTCGCCAGGAATTGCCGCGTGACCTGGTCGGATGGAAAAATCGCCGCTGTGGATCCCATGTCTACGGCCATGTTCGCAATCGTGGCCCGGGCGCTCATGTCCATGTTCATTACGCCTGACCCGAAAAACTCCATGATCTTTCCCGTTCCGGCTTTGCACGTGTACCGCCGGAGCAGTTCGAGAATCAGATCTTTGCCGGAGACGAACGGCTGGAATTGCCCTTCGACGTGTATGCCCCAGATTCTCGGCGTGCGGATGTAATAGGGATGCCCGGCCATCGCCATTGCTATCTCGACGCCTCCGGCACCCATCGCCAGCATTCCGAGGCACCCACCGGTTGTCGTGTGGCTGTCGGAACCCAGAAGCGTCTGCCCGGGTACGCCGAAGCGTTGCCGATGGACGTGATGGGAAACCCCATTGCCCGGCGGAGAGAACACGACTCCGAATTTGGCGGCGCACGACTGGAGGAACCGGTGGTCATCGGCGTTTCGCGAATCCGTCTGGATGATATTGTGATCCACGTAGCTGACCGCCACGGCTGGCTTGACAGTGTCGATTCCCAGCGATTCGAACTCCAGGTAGACCATTGTTCCCGTGGCATCCTGGGTCAAGGTCTGATCGATGGTCAAGCCGATCTCCTCACCCTCTTGGAGTTTACCCTCCACCAAATGCTCCTTGAGGATTTGCTCGGCTATCGTACCCCTCATAAGAGTGCCCCCCATTTTCCTTTGTCATGGCTTTAGGAATCAAGTCCCTGTGGCCCGGTCATTTTGGCCGGCACGACGATTGTATCGAATTGTTCCGCGCTAAACAAACCCAAAGACATAGCCGCCTCTTTCAGCGTTGTACCTTCCTGGTGTGCTTTCTTGGCAATCTGGGCCGCTCTGTCGTACCCTATGTGGGGACTCAGTGCTGTAACGAGCATCAGTGAGTTCTCGACGTGCTTGGCGATGACCGATTCGTTTGCCACGATACCGGCGACGCATCTCTCGGCGAAGCTGCGACATCCGTCCGTCAGCAGCCGAATCGATTGCAGCAGATTGTAGATAATCGCCGGCTTATACACGTTCAACTCGAAATTCCCTGATGCCCCACAGAAGGTGATGGTCGTATGATTGCCCATCACTTGCGCGCAGATCTGCGTCATAGCTTCACATTGGGTTGGATTGACCTTGCCCGGCATGATCGAGCTGCCGGGCTCATTCGCCGGCAGGGTTAGCTCGCCTATACCACATCGAGGCCCTGAAGCCAGCCACCGGATATCGTTGGCGATTTTCGTCAGGCTCGCAGCGAGTGTTGTCAGCGCACCGCTGGTTTCGACCATTGTGTCATGGGCGGCCAGAGCCTCAAACTTGTTCGGAGCCGTCACGAAGGGCAAACCCGTAAGCTCGGCAATTTTCTGCGCGACTCGTCCGGCAAACTCGGAATGCGTGTTGAGACCGGTGCCCACAGCGGTCCCGCCGAGCGCCAGTTCATGTAGTCGAGGAAGGCACTGCTCAACACGCTGACGGCCACGTACGATTTGCTCGGCATAGCCGGAGAATTCCTGGCCCAGGGTCAGCGGAACGGCATCCATCAAATGAGTCCGACCGATCTTGACAATATGGGCGAATTCCCGGCTTTTCTCGTTCAAGAGGTTAGCGAGCGCCTCCAGGGCGGGAAGGAGTCTCTCAGTGATTGCTGCGGCAGTGGCGATATGCATGGCCGTCGGGAACGTGTCGTTGGACGATTGCGACATATTGACGTCGTCGTTTGGGTGGACGGGCGTCTTGGAGCCAATCTCGCCGCCGGCCAGCTCTATGGCTCGATTGGCTATCACCTCGTTGACGTTCATATTGGTGTGTGTGCCACTACCCGTTTGCCAAACGCTCAGTGGGAACTGGTCATCCAACTTGCCATCAACGATCTCCTGAGTGGCTTGCTCTATCCAACCGGCCTTATCTTCGGGAAGCAAACCCAAATCTCGATTGACCAGGGCAACGGCTTTCTTCAAGATCGCGAATGCTCGAACCAACTCTGTGGGGATTTTTTCGATGCCGATATCGAAGTTGTGCATCGACCGTGCGGTCTGAGCGCCGTAGTAAGCGCTTTCGGGCACCTCCACCGCCCCCATCGTGTCATGTTCAGTCCTTTTCTTCATGACCGGCTCATCACAATCACCTCAACCACTGCTTTTCCCACACCAATAATGCCGGAGCGGCAAGATACATGGACTCACCCATCGCAACGCCCATATACCTGTCCTGCGGGACATGTGTCGGCAAGGCTCGTGAGTTTATTTCACCATACGAGCGAGGTATTCTCAAGTCGAAATCGAAAAAATCGGGTGGCGGAAAAAGATTTTCGACTTGCATCCGCAGACTGCGCTTGCTTTCATACGGATTAAGCAATGTCCGACGATTGTCGGAAACGGAATTCGGTCTCGGACGAACGGGGGTTTTCCACATGTACGATCACATCCTCGTAGCTCTTGATGGCTCGGAGCCGTCCGGGCGTTCGGGCCGAATCACCATCGCCCTGGCTGCTGCATTAGGTGCTCGCGTAACCGCCTGTCACGTCTACGGCTGCACCATCCATCGGCACCGATTCGTTGAGATGGAGCCTGGCTTGCCCTCGAAGTATCAGGACGGGGAGACCCTGAACGGCCTCCGCATGGCCCACGCGAAGCTTATCGATGAAGGTTTTCGAGCGTTATCGGCGGGGTACGTAGAAGACTTTGTCGCATCCAGCCGCACCGCGGGGATCGATACTGAATCAGTTGCCATGGAGGGCCGCAGCTACGTTGGAATCCTGCACTTGGCTCGAGCGCGAGACGTGGACCTGATTGTACTCGGCTTTGATGGCCTGGGGGCCGTCGGTAACGGGATGTTGGGTGGCACGACGACCCGTGTTTTGGGAGCTTCCCGTTGTGACGTGCTGGTGGTGCGTGAAGCGTTCGAGGGAGGTTCCGTGTTAGTAGGCATAGATGGTAGTCGGGAAGCGTCCAAGGCAGCCACGAGCGCCGCGGCGCTCGCTCATGTGCTGGATAAACCCCTGCACCTCGTCGCGGCTTACGATCCCGTCTTTCACACTCAAGTATTCAACGTTATGGCGCGGGCACTTTCGCCTCAGCGCCAAAGCGAGGTCGGATTGGCCGGCCAGGAGAAACTGCACGATGAGATCATCAATGACGGGCTGGGCAAGCTGTACCAACAGTTCCTCCAGGAGGCGGAACACAACCTCAGCGATTACGACATTGATTTAAGATCGTCTATAGTGACCGGCAAAGCTTATTGTGCTCTGAATTCGGCGGCGCTGGATTGTGGCGCGGACCTGATCGTTGTCGGTCGGTATGGGCATCATCGCCAGTCCTGCTCGCGTTTGGGTTCCAACGCCGATGCTCTTTTGAGGACCTCCTCAGTCAACGTGCTGCTCGTGGGCGGAGTCGATGAAGTCCCGTCGCAATCCAAGCAGGTCGAGGCTGTGTCGCAAATTGATGCCGGTGCCCCGGCTCTTTCATGGGATGCCGACGCCGAGGCGCGGCTGCGTCGTGTGCCTTCTTTTGTGCGGCGCATAGCGAAGCGTGCGGTAGAAAACGCGGTGCGTGAGTCAGGAAAGAATCGAGTATCTGGTGGGGATTTTGACGCTGTGGCGGCTCGTTTCGGCATGATCTCGCGAAAGGACAGTAGATGAGCGAGGTTCCCGAAGCCAGGGTGGTCATGCTCCGCAGTACAAAGCTGTTGGCCCCTCCGTTTCACCGTCATATCGCCAAGTCCCGGCTGATGAACCAGACCTGCCAGGCCGGTGACCGCATCGTGATCTATGATGTCATTTCCACCGAGCCGGATGGGGTCGTTCGAGTAACTTCTGGCACGCGCCTTGAATTTGAGTAGCCATTCATGGAAGCGATTCTTGCCCAGGATATTTTTCGAGTCTACAGCACGGGCCACGGCATAAACGGTATCTGCCTATCCGTTCCGTACGGCCGATGTATCGGGGTTCTCGGTCCAAACGGTTCCGGCAAGACAACGTTAACGCGTCTCGTGAGTGGTCTTGACCGAATAGACTGTGGACATCTTTACGTGCTAGGCAAGCCAGCCGATGGCCGAGCGCGGCCTTTACGCCATCGCTGTGGTATTGCCCTTGAAACGCCCGCGCACTGGGACGCCCTCTCAGGACGGCAGAATCTGTGGTTCTTCGGGCGACAGTATGGCCTTGCAGGGGCCGAGTTAAATCAGCGAGTGCATTCGCTACTCCGTGAAGCCGGTCTCGCCAGTCAAGCCGATGACCCAGTGGCAACATATTCATTCGGGATGCGTCGAAAGCTGGGCATCATAGAGGCTCTTATCTCTGACCCGGACTTGCTCATCCTCGACGAGCCATCCGCTGGCGCGGACGCAGCCTTTCTCGAACAGTTGATTCGGTGGACCCACCAGCGATGCGAGAGTGGTCGGACGACGTGGCTGGCGGACAACGACGCCGACTGGCTGGCGCGCGCCGCGACGCACGTGATTCTGCTGTCTGAGGGACGGATCCAGGCTGCTGGCGCCGTTGGGGATCTCACAGCTTCCATCGCTCCCAAACAGCGCATCGAGATTGTACTCGAACGAGCTTGCCCGGAGATATGCTCCGACTCACCCGGACTCCGCGGGATCAGTTCCCTTGCTTGGGAAGGCAATCGCGTCGTTGCCCAGGTGTACGGCGATGAGGATCTGTCCGTGGAACTGCTGCAATGGATAGCCTCGCGTGGCGGGCGCGTGCGCTCGATGGAGATCCGCGCCTTCACGCTCTACGAGGCCCTGATGCAACGAACAGTCAAACAGGAGAGTAAGTCATGATGCCTGGCAATCTTTTCCGTCTGGAGCTTGCTTCTGCCTTTGCAGGCAGGCGGAGAACCGCTTTACGCATAGGTCTGACGATTCTGCTGGGACTGCCCTTTGTTCTCGTGGATATGCCGTTGCGTGCTCAAGCAGCGGGAATCATGATGGTGATTCTGTTCACGAGTTTCTTTGGAGCTGCCGTGGCTCACGTGAAACTTCTGATCGATCAGCGTTTCGCACGCCTCATTGTCTTACCCATGCCAAAACCACTTCTATGGCTGGACTTGGTGCTGGCTTCCTCGCTGGCCCGGCTTGTCCCTACAACAACAATTCTGATGCTTTATCTGCTTGTCAATGCGAGAAGCGTCTCCGTCAACATCTTGACCGGTCTTTTCGGATTACTTTGCGCTTCCGTCGTGTTGCTTACCCTGTTGGGAATTGTCATCGGAAGGCTGGCGGGCAACAATCAGCAGGTGCATTTGTTTGGCGCCCTAGCGGTCGTGGTGCTTGCGTGTCTTTGTGGAATCACGCCCATTCCTCAAAGACTGGCAGGGGTCGTGGGGGCGCTGGCCTGGAATCCGGTGGCCCGTCTGAACGTCATTCTGACTCAAGTAGCAAACGGCACCACCCCGGCCCGCTCGACGGAACTAATCTTTGCGACATTCGTGCTTGTGGGTTTCATTGTAGCAACTATTCAAAGGTGGGTAGCCGGAGGTACACGTGAGAATTCACAAGAGCGAGAGAATTGACAAGTGGACCGCCCCCATCAATAATGAGGCGAGCCTGGAGGCCCGTGCAGGATGATTTTGTGTTTCGTGGATGATGTGAGTGTATTGACCAAGACCTACGTTACCTTCGGTCTGGTCGTGCTGGCCTTGTTCGAGTTCATTACGGCGATGTACGTCTTCGGTCGCAAAGGTGATAAGCCACACCGCAATCTGGTGCTCACGGTACATCGCGTTGGTGGATACGTGTTTGCCGTATATTGGCTCTGGCCGATGTTTGTGGGGACCGACCTGTTAGGTCGGCTGAGCCGCTACCAGGATGGCTGGCAATTCAACGGGCCCCGCTTCTATCATGCGTTCCTGGGTGTTACCGTGTTTACCATGCTCGTGTTGAAGATTGTCTTTGTCCGTTTCTACACGAACTTTCGACCCTGGGCACGCCCGTTAGGCATTCTTATCACCCTCGGAACGGTCATCACGTGGCTGATTGCCGGCTGGTTCTGGTTGTCCATGATGGGCGGTCGGACCGTCTCCTGATTGCACGTGAAGTCCGTTGATCCGGCGACGAATGAAGAAGAAGTAGGCTAAGACACACCACAGGATCCCCGCAAAGCTTATGGCTCCGACGGTCCAGCCGCTTAAGCCAGGCACGTCGTCGCGAGCCAAGGAGAATGCGTCACTCGGGATGTGCACACCAAAAAGCTGAGCGAATCCCGCTCGCACACTTCGTGAGAACGGCATCCGACCGTATGGGCGAAGCCGGCCTACGTGGAAGTCAATATCGGCCCATTTCTCGTTCGGCGTCTCGGGTGAGCGAACCACGAGTTTGTTGCCATAACCGGTCAGTAGGAAATATGTATAGCGTACCCCATGCTTGGCAAAGGTTGCCGCTTTTGACATATCCGTTTTTCCGTGAACCGACACGAACGTGGATCGGCCGAAATCTCTGGTGGAGAGATCCTTCAATGATTCGATAGGCATCGGGTTTTTCGTGCCCCGGTCGTATTGCAACTCCGGTATTTGCAGTTTTATCATCGCAGCGACCACGAGTAGTGCGAAAACCTTGAGGGTAGTCAGTAGGATTCGGGCCATTGACATCACAGCCTTTCGCTCAGTCGTACCAATAGCCAAGCACGATCAATGTAATCAGAAACAATAGCAGGAACATCGCCATGCTCACCCACACCCAGACAATCCGAACTGCCCATCGCGGGTCATCGCGCGGCGCGCGAAGTGGATATACGCCCACGTCTTGCGCAGTCGATGGCTCGTCGTTCGCTTCCGCGTCCCCAGCGGGACTTGCCTCCGGGGTTTCATTTTCAGTGTTTTGTTTTACGTCTTCGGTCATTTTTCTTCCGTCTTCTGATCTTCATGTCCTTCCAGGTAGGCAACGATCTTGGCGTAATCGGACTCCGTGAGCCGCGTCCCGTATGCCTTCATGCGTCCGACCACGCGGTCCCAATCCGAGCCGTTGTACCGATACACCCGCTCGAGTGTATGACATGAAATACACCGCGACGAGACCAAATCCGCTCCGGTCAGACGCTCAGGC
The DNA here is from genome assembly GCA_964475805.1 of uncultured Pirellulales bacterium. Lineage (GTDB taxonomy): Bacteria > Planctomycetota > Phycisphaerae > Sedimentisphaerales > Anaerobacaceae > JAFGTG01. The sequence continues at coordinate 8,780 of CAYZAH010000071.1, forward strand.
TCAAGCGGCTCTCGTCGCGTGGGAAGCTCGCTCGCATAGGCTGGCCTTTTCAAGACCATTCGCAAATCCACACTCTCAGGCCGCTCATGAGGATTGTAGATTTTGCTGTAGTTCGGGATGCGATTAAATCCGGCTACCCGCTCACCGGACGGACTGACGAAGCGCGGACGGGATGCCTCCCGGATGTAGCCGCCAAGGCACACGGTCAGGAGGGACAGGGTTCCCATCAGAACAAATACTGCTCGTCCCGATCCTTGGTACCTGCTTAGCAAGTGTCTGCCCCAGAATCCCGCCACGACCGCGGCCGCAAGAGACCCCCAGAAAAAACGCCACGTCATTTGGATGGCCATGCCGAGATAGAACATCAAGTACATCAGAGCCACAGCGTAGACCACTGTTGAGGGGACAGCGAATTCACCTTTCGTTCGCGAGCTTTTGCGGTTGTAAACCAGGCCAAGTCCGATCATGGCTGCGACGATTAATTGTTTGATCCACCACCAGTTGATCCCCCCCGCCACAACGTCGCCGCGACCGACCATCAGGCTATCGTATGCCTCCCTTCCATAGTATTTCAGCACCCAGGCGTAGAAGAAACCGATAATAGGTAGGGCCAGGAAGCTCGTCCAGGCCACGTTGAAGACCAGCCGTCCCCCATTTTCGTACCACGGTTGCGTCTTGCCCTGCTGAGAACGGTACAGCCAAATACCACAGATGCCCGCCACAAAAAATCCTCCATAGGCAAAATTCGCAGCGGTTCGGTGCAGTGTCAGCATTAGAAAGCTCGGGTTGTAGAAGGCAAGTTTGTCCCAGCCCAGAACCGCAGCCGTGCCCGACCAGAGGCTCACCTGCCCTTCGCCAAAACCGGGCGTTAGCATGTACGAACCCATGCCGTTGATGATGAAGAATTGCAGGAAGAACATCGGGGTCAGTAATGCGCCCATGAAGATATGCAGCTTTTTATGCCCCCACATCGACTCCCAGAAGAAATAGTGGAACGTCAGCGTTGTTGCTAACATAAAGAACAGCAATTCTTCAACTATTAGTGTCCAGAAGAACTGCGTGAATATCTGGGACCAAAACTGCGGGTACAGCCCGCTCAACGCGAAAACAAGTCCGATGGCATTGATCGTCCCGATATTGTAGATGCACACGTGCCAGAGCTGGACACGTTTGGCCAGCGTATCGAACCGCCCGTCCTTTCGCAGATACCCGGTGACTTGCAGCACGGTGACGATAAATGCAAATCCGATCGCCAAAGAGGCCACGGCGGTGTGGAACAAACCCAAAAATCCGATCGACCACTTGGCTCCGCCGGGGAACTGGATGAACGGGTTATTTGCGGCCGCAATAATCATCGGTAATGCGCCTCCAGGTAGCGGATGATCCTCTCGGCCTCTTGGTCCGTCAGAGCAAGGCCGTTGCGGCGCGCCTGCTCGACCTCTTGCCGCCAATCCGCCGGGTGCTCTCGCTCAAGATCCTCGGGAGTCCGGTCGCGAGGCTCAAGCCATTTCGTATAGACCAAGTACCGGTCGGCCTCCAGCCGGGTCTGTTCCGGCTTGGTAATCTGACCGTACACGGTATCGGGGCTCTTGCTTCGTTCCCGGACGAAGCCGCCCATCGCAAAAGCAAGGAATGCCGCTATACCCGCCACGAACATCGCCCATTGCCACAAAACGCCATCTGTCTTTTCTTTGCCCCGGCGTGCCCAAATCAGGCCGATCAATCCCAGCACGACCGCCGTGCTCGCGATTCGCCATGCCAGCGCACTTTGACCCAGCCACATCAGCGGCGGGTGTATTTCGATGACTGTAAGCACCATCAATAGTCCGGCTGTCGTTGCCCATAACGTAGCCTTGCGACTCCAGCGATTTACGACAAACAGACCTCCTATCACCAGGAAGATCAGGATCAGCCCCATCTTAAAGATGAAATAAGGCGATGCATGACCTCCCATTAAGGCCAGAAAAGCCGCCGGCGCTTCTCGTTGGATGATGCGGGCGTAGAACCAGCCGATGATTGGCATG
>CAYZAH010000072.1:0-10679 GCA_964475805.1 uncultured Pirellulales bacterium
ATATCAAATTCGCGTTCATCCGGCTTCCTCCTTATCAATTCGCTGCGTCACCAATTGCGCTCATTATACAGGGAAAACCGTGGTATGGCAAGAGAAATCGGGCGATAAATAATGTTGACAGACCGGGTACGGCGGGGTAAATGTATTGAAGCCGTATGGCGTAGGTCGGTCGAGACATAATAATGTGGTAATGCCGGAAAGAGAGATGGCAAAGATTACGTTGCCCGATGGCAGCATATTAGAGGTGAATGATGGAACGACGGCGAGGCAGTTAGCTGAGCAGATAGGCTCGGGCCTTGCCAAAGCCGCCGTAGCGGCCAGGATTGACGGCCAAGTAGTGGATTTATCCACTCCTCTTAATGGAGAGGTCTCTGTTCAGATCATCACGACGAAAGACCCCGAGGGTCTCGACATAATGCGACATAGTTGCGCGCACATTATGGCCGAGGCGATTTGCAGCATTTGGCCGGACACGAAACTGGTCTACGGCCCGACGGTCGAAGATGGGTTCTACTACGACGTCGATCTTGACGAGCCGATCCGGCCAACCGACTTCGAGCGGATCCAAGGGAAAATAGCCGAGATCATCAAAGCGGACAGACCGTTCGTTCGCAAGGAAATGAGCCGGGCCGAAGCCTTGAAGAAGCTGGCTGGCGACAAATACAAGACTGACAATATCGAGCGGTCCGGCAGTGACGTTATCACTTTCTACTCACATGGGGATGGGTTCGAGGATTTATGCCGAGGTCCCCACGTACCCAGCACGGGCAAGGTCGGAAGCTGTAAGGTCATGTCTGTGGCCGGCGCTTATTGGCACGGCGATCCGACCCAGAAGATGCTCCAGCGCGTCTACGGCACCGCCTGGCCAACGCAAAAGGATCTCGACGACTACCTGCACCGGTTGGAGGAGGCGAAGGCGCGAGACCACCGCGTCTTAGGTAGGCAGCTCGATCTGTTCAGTTTCAGCGACGCGGGTCCGGGCTTCGCCTTCATTCACGCCAAGGGGATGGTGATCTGGAACGCGATCGTGGATTTCTGGCGCGGCGTGCACAACCGGTATGAGTACGAGGAAATACGCACGCCTATCATTCTCAACGAGGAGCTTTGGCACAAGAGCGGCCACTGGGATAACTACAAGGAGAATATGTACTTCACTGATGTTGACGACGTGGGGTACGCAATCAAGCCGATGAACTGTCCCGGCGGATGCCTGGTCTACAAGACTCGGCAACATTCGTATCGCGAATTTCCGATGCGCGTCGCCGAGCTGGGCCTGGTTCACCGGCACGAAGCCAGCGGCGTGATGCACGGTCTCTTTCGGGTCCGGCAGTTTACTCAGGACGATGCCCACATCTTCTGTACGCCGGACCAGATAAAGTCCGAGATTGTGGGGGTCATCGATCTGACCTTCGAGATTTACCGGGCGTTCGGTTTTGATGATTTCCACATTGAGCTTTCCACCAAGCCCGAGAAGCACATTGGTTCGGACGAGATTTGGGACATAGCCACGAACGCGCTCAAGGAAGCCCTCGCATACAAGCAGATCGAGTACAAGATCAATGAGGGGGATGGAGCGTTCTACGGGCCAAAAATCGACTTCCATATCAAGGATTGCTTGAAACGATCCTGGCAATTGGGGACGATCCAGTTGGACTTCTCAATGCCGGAGCGTTTCGGCCTGGTCTATACGGACAAGGACAACACAGAAAAGACGCCTGTGATGATTCATCGAGCGGTACTGGGCTCTTTCGAGCGCTTTATCGGAATTCTCATCGAGCACTATGCCGCCAACTTCCCGCTGTGGCTGTCCCCGGAGCAGGTAAGGATTCTGCCGATCAGCGAAAAGAGCAATGACTATGCAAGGAAGACCAGGACCGTGCTCAAGGAGGCTGGGCTGCGCTGCAGTTGCGATTGTTCGGACGAGAAGATAGCTGCCAAGATCGCGAAGGCCCATCAGGAAAAGACCTCATACATGCTGGTGGTCGGTCCCAAAGAAGCTCAGTCCGATAGCGTCAACGTGCGAATGCGAGGCAGTAAAGAGACCAAAGGCATGTCGATTGCTGACTTTTTGGCAATGGCAAAGCAGGAAATTGCCGACAAGAAAATTGACTTGGCATAGTGAGATTCAAGATTTATATTGTAAGTTGTTGTAAGCACAGGGAATAGCCCTGTAAGAAGTCCGTGGTCTTCTTAGAAAGGCAAGGTGGCGCGCTATTAGCAAACAAGGCTTAAAGGTAAACGGAGGCATTCAGGCTAGAGTCATCCGCCTGATCGACAGCGAGAACAATCAAGTTGGGGTGGTTGACACAAGTGAGGGATTAGCCAGAGCTCGTGAGGCTGAGTTGGACTTGGTGGAGGTCGCCCCGACGAGCGACCCGCCCGTTTGCCGAATAATGGATTATGGAAAGTGGTTGTATGAGCAGAAGCGCAAGACTCGCGAGGCGCACAAGAAGCATGTACATCACGCCGCCACGTTGAAGGAAATTAGGCTCCGGCCTGAAACTGACAAACGCGATCTGGATATCAAGCTCAAGCATGCACGAGAATTCCTGGAAAAGGGCCACAAGGTACAATTCACCATGTTCTTCCGCGGCCGCCAGATGTTGCATCGGGATCACGGTTACGAGGTTCTCGGCCAGATTACCGAGGCGCTCCAGGACTTGGCGAAGGTCGAGCGGGAGCCGAGAATGACGCATAGGCGAATGACTTTGCTGCTCGTGCCCAAATAACAAACACTGCGTGAAGTCGGCACTCGCACACCCTCGCATGATTTGTAGACCTCCCTCCTGTCTATCTGGGATGATTTGGGGGATGTAAGTCTTTTCTTGATGCTGTGTTATGGATGTGATCAGGGCTAAAGGTCCTCCTCATTCAGCACGGCGAAGGACAAAAATGGGCTTCGCATCCTTGTCATGCCGCTTTTTCTGAGTTTTTTGGCCGATCTGGGGGTTATTGTGTTGACGAGCGGCAGCAAATCGCATAGAAATACACCCCCATGTGCTGCGATACAGCAGAAACCGCAAGGGCAGGTTTTTCGGTGTAATATTCCGGAAGTTGGTTTTAAGGAAAGTAGCAAATGCCAAAACAAAAGACCCACAAGGGTTTGAAGAAAAGGGTCAAAGTAACCGCGACGGGAAAGGTCAAACACAAACGTACAGGCGCTGGACACCTGATGAGTGGCAAAGATGCCAAACAACGCCGTCGTGTGACCAGCTCGGCGATTATGACGAATACCGTGGCAAAAACCGCCAAGATTATGTTGTGCGACTAACCGTCCGGAGGTCTAATCGAAAACCGGAGCAGGATAGTCGGTCACTCGCATCCGGTGGGGAATTACTTGATACGGCTTGCTTCTCGGCTTGGGTATTTCCCATTCAGCTGCCGCCAGCAAGCGTGAAGAACGACATATTTTCAAAGGAAAGCTGACATGCCAAGAGTAAGAAAAGGTGCCGCACGGCACCAAGCGAAGAAACGCATTCTCAAAGCCGTCCGGGGCTATCGCGGCGCTACGGGCAAGCAATACCGTCTGGCCAAGGAGGCCCGTGTCCGCGCGGGCGTCAACGCCATGACAGACCGAAGGCGCCGAAAACGAGATTTTCGCGGCTTGTGGATTGTCCGGCTGAGCGCGGCTTGCCGGCAGAGAGGCATCCGCTACAGCCAGTTCATCGACGGCTGCAAGAAGGCCAACATCATTTTGAATCGGAAGATGCTGAGCGAGATCGCCATCGACGATCCGAAGGCGTTCGACGCTGTCGTCGCAGCCGCTGGACTTGTGGCAGAGTCGTGATCTGCCGCTTTGTTCAACGGTGATGACGAGATACGGCAGACGAGAAAATGCTCGAGCAATTTGAACAAATCGGTAACGATGCGCTGGCTGAGTTGGGGAAGGTCGGCGACTTGGCGGCGTTGGAGGAGTTCCGTATCAAGTATCTTGCTCGAAAGGGCGAGCTTACCCAACTACTAAGCATGATTGGCAAGCTCCCCGCCGACCAGAAGCCGCAAGCCGGACAGTTGGCGAATCGCATCAAGAAAGAAGTCACGAGCGCGTTTGAGGATCTCAAGAAGACTTTGGAGGCGCGGAAGGAGTCCGCGTCACAGGAGTTGATCGATGTGACCCTGCCGGGCATACCGGTCCGAATCGGCAAGCCGCATGTCATCACACAGACGCTCAATGAGCTGCTCGAAATTTTCGGTCGTATGGGATTCGGCGTGGCTTACGGACCGGAGGTCGAGGATGAATGGCACAACTTCATAGCGCTCAACATCGGGCCTGAACATCCGGCGCGCGATCCTTCGGATAACTTCTATATTGATGACGACACGTTGCTGCGAAGCCAAACCTCGACAATCCAAATTCGTGTGATGGAGCGGACTAAGCCGCCCATTCGCGTCGTCGCGCCGGGCCGGGTCTACCGCCCGGACACCGTCGATGCAACGCACATGTATATGTTTCACCAGCTTGAAGCCCTAGTCGTTGATGAGGGCGTCAGCATGGTAGACATGAAGACCACGATCGAGCAATTCATCCATACCTTCTTCGGTCCCGAGACGAAGTGGCGGTTCCGGCCGAGCTTCTTCCCCTTCACCGAGCCTAGCGCCGAGGTCGATTTGCTCTTGAGGGACAAGAGCGGCAACGAAAGCTGGGTCGAGATGGGCGGCTGCGGCATGGTGGATCCGAACGTTTTCGACGCCGTCGGCATCGACAGCGAGAAATACACCGGTTGGGCTTTCGGCTTCGGCATCGAGCGTCTCGCCATGAGAAAGTACGGCATCACCGACATCCGCCTCCTCTTCGAGAACGACCTGCGCTTCCTCGATCAGTTCTGAGAGCCTCCTGCCCCGGTCAATCCGTCCTTCGGTTGCACCGCTGCCGGCATGTGCGATTATGACTGCGGCTGAGTCTCCTGCAATCTGTCACGACGAGCGAAGCACGGCCCAGCGAAGTTTGGCCGATGCGCTGCGGGGATTGGAATGGATTTCCTGAATTCGCGGTACAATGACGTCCTCGGCCGCCGCCTGATAGGTGCCGTTGCGGACTCCATCGCGAAACGCCGACTTGACCAGGCGATCCTCACCGCTGTGAAAACTGATGATGCCGATTCGGCCTCCCGGACGCAGGCAGTACGGGGCAACTCGCAGAAGCTCCTTCAGCGAGCCGAGCTCGTCGTTGACCACGATGCGCAGGGCCTGAAACGTGCGGGCGGCGGGATGCAGAGAGGCGGATCTCGATGTGCGGCGCCACTCTCGCCAAGCTTTTGCGGTCAGGCCCTTGGCGTCGAGAATCAGCCGAACGAGTTGCGAGGTCTGCGTGATCGGCTCCTCGGTGCGCCGGGTGATAATCAGGCGGGCGATCTTGTGATGATCCGGCTCATCGGCCAATTCCGACAGGGCTTGGGCAAGTTCCTCTTCGGAAAGGCTGTTGAGCAAATCGGCGGCGGTCCGTTTGATCCGGTCGTCCATCCGCATGTCAAGCGGGCCTTCATGTTTATAACTCATTCCTCGCTCGGGATTGTCGATCTGCATGCTCGAAACGCCGAGGTCGGCGAAGATGATGTCAAAACCATCGAGGTTCTCTTTTTTCAGCACCTTGGCGATGCCGGCGAAGTTGCTATGGTGAAAACTCATGGGCACATTCGCCCCGCTGAGCCGCTGGCGGGTACGGTCGAGCTCGGCACGGTCGACGTCCAGGGCAATCAGTCTTCCGGCAGGTCCGATGCGCCGGATAAACTCCCGTGCGTGACCGCCATAGCCGACGGTACAGTCCAGGACGATATCGCCGAGTGCGGGCCTCAGGCAGGCCATAATCTCTTCCGTCAGGACAGGGACGTGCGTGCTCGCTGGCGTGATGCCTTTGTCGCGCAGGTGAGCTTCGATCTGGGGGTAGGCTTCGAGGTTGTGCTCCTTGTATTTTTCCGCGTAGCTCTTTGGATGGGTCCCTTGATACCGGGGCCGCCGGGGCCGCTTGCGTTGGGACTTCTCACTCCCACCGGATAGATCAAACGTATTCATTCAAATCCTGTGCAAAAGGAAGACTTCCAGGCGGCTTCAGTCACCCTTCCTGAGATGGCTGTGCCTTCGAGCGTGCCCTCAAAGAGCAGGGTCCGATCAGCCCTGTTCATGTCGAACCGGATGCAAGACGAGTCCAGGTTGAGCCGATCCAGTGGTTCGCCCGTGGTGAATTCAAGGGGGATGTCGCAGGTCCCTCGGATTGCGGCTTTTTCCCGCCTGAAGCGGACCTGGATGTAAACCGAATTCCCATCACGTTCGAACCCGCCGACCCAGTCGCCTTCGAGCAACTTCTCATCTGCACCCGATGTCGGCAGGACAAACGCCATCACAAGGACGCCAGCCAGCGTACAAGTCCGGAGGGAATCGAGGAAAGCTGCCATGTTCTTTTCCCTTTCTGCATTCCTGAACGCCATCAATAGACAATCCGCCACGCAGTGGGCATCGTTCCACCATCCACAAGCTCATTCTTCCCAGCAGTGCGGCGCAAGATCGAATGTCGTCGGGTCATTACACTCGGATGGCTTGCTCGAGATCCTGTCGGCGAATGCCCCAGAGCGGTAGGCGAGCTACAACGTACTATGATCTGGACCAGCGCCCTGTCTTATCTGACGGAGTCATCCTCTGTCAGGCCGAGCTTTTTGTAGAGGTTGCGTCGGCCGGCTTTGTCGCCTGCGATCACGGCCTGGGCGTATTCGGCCACCTCTCTTGCCTTGGCGCGGGGGACGACGATGACGCCGTCGCCGTCGGCGACGATGACGTCACCCGGCTCAACCAGGACGCCTCCGCAAACGATAGGGCGGTTGACGGACTCGATTTCGTTTCGGCCGGGACGGATGCCGCGAGAAACGTGGCGCAGGTACAGCGGCATCTTTTCCGTGGCGACCTCGTCTGTGTCGCGGGCTCCCGCGTCCGTGACGACGCCCACGCAGCCTCGCACCTTCCAGCCCATGATGTTGTTCGAGCCGATGGTCCCGACGTCCGAATCCGGGGCGTCGTCGATGACCAGGGCGGTGCCCCTGCGGATCAGCGGCACGAAAGGCTCAGGCGTCACCTGGCTGTACGTCTTACCCACCCAGGCGTCGAATGCCTTGGTCTCCATGTGCGGGGCGGGCGGTTCGTTGGTCGGGACGTAGCGGGCCGTCACCGCAATACCGATGAAGCGGTGAGCGTAGTGCGTCGTGTCCTTCCACGAAGGGTGGATTTCCGGCGACATCAAGCCGGTGTTGTTCAAGCCCACCTTGTCCATGCCATCGGAGACGTCGGAGACCCGCAGACCCTCGAAGAGCTTAAGGATTTGCTCGTCCTGCTGGGTTGTGTACACCTTTGTGGGGATGAAATTCTTGCCGGCCCTCAGCGCTTCGGTGTCCGAGGCGGCGTTCTGGCCAGCTTCCGCCGGAGCGGAGTCAGCCGCCACGAACGGCAAGAGAAAAGCTGACATCCCGGCTAAGACAAATACAGTTACTACGATTCTGGTTCTGTGGTTTGCTCTTTGCATAGGTTATCTCCTTAGAATCATGTCCATTCAGTCGTAATATAGGCTCCACCGGCTTTCGTGCAAGTGCAAAAGGGGAAGTTCTTGATCGTCTCGGCAACGATAGGTATGCTGGGATCGAAAGAGTTATCGAATCGGCGCAAGATCAAGACGATGATCGAAATCACACGGGACATATCGGTCAGTGAAGATGAGCTGGTCTTCAAGACCTCGCGAAGTGGCGGCCCGGGCGGGCAGAACGTCAACAAGGTGAGCACCCGTGTGACGTTGCTTTTTAGCGTGACGGATTGTAAGAGTCTTTCCGAAACGCAGAAGCAGCGGATACTGTCCCGGCTCGCGGGTAGGGCGGACAAGCATGGCGTCCTGAGGGTCGCTTCCCAGAGGCACCGGACCCAGCAGGCCAATCGTCGGGCCGCCGTCGAGCGGCTCCAGCAATTGCTGGCCGACGCCCTCAAACGGCGTGCGGTTAGGAAGGCAACCAAGGTGCCGTACGCCGTCGATCAGCGTCGTCTGGACCGGAAAAAGCGGCGAGGTATGTTGAAACAGCAAAGGGCGCAAAGAAACCTGAGGGAGGATTCTACGGATTAGGGCCGCCGCGAGATGGTCAATTTCACCGACGTTTGCGGCCGCGAGCCACTAAGAAGGTCACGAACACCGCTATGACGAGAATAATTAAGACTTCACCTTGGCCGAACATTACGCACAGCATAGTAAATCTGTCTCCCTGATGGTCTGGCCTGCATTCGGCCAAATGCTGTTCATCAACGTATAGGCTGATGAGTCTACATCGAATCCCGGCTCAGTGCAAGCAAATAGTGGACAGGGTGGCTTTTGACTTCAGTCGGAGAAAAAACTGGCGGCGGGAGACTTTTTTTCTTAGATTAAAGTTTTATTGTGTAACGTCATATAAATAGTAAGGGCTTCGAGCCTATTGGGCGGAATTTAGATGCCGGATGATGAGCGTCTAATCGCGCAACTCAAGCGTGGGGACAAAGAGGCCCTGCGGCAGATATATATAGAGTATAAGGATAACCTGATGACGGTCGCGACGTCTCTATTGCACGACACGGGGGCCGCCGAGGATGTTCTGCACGATGTCTTCGTTTCTTTCGCGGGCAGCGTGCGACGTCTGAGGCTGCGAGGCAGCCTCCGCAATTACCTGATCGCGAGTGTTGTCAACCGTATCAGGGACCAGTTCCGCAAGAAGAAATATCACGTGGTCGAGCTTGACCAGGCCGGCCAGGTGCCCGCCGACGCCGTTGCTCCCGAGCGGTCGGCTGTACTGAATGAAGAATCCAGGCGGTTGACCGCGGCGTTGGCCCGGCTGCCGTTCGAGCAGCGCGCGACCATTGTCCTGCACCTTAATGGCCGAATGAAGTTCAAGGAGATCGCCCAGATGCAGGGCATTCCGATCAGTACGGTTCAGGGACGATACCGTTATGGTCTCGATAAGCTCAGGATGATCTTGAAGGAGAGATGAAAGATATGGAGCCTGCGGACAGTTTGGAACGTGCCATTGAGCAGTTGCACGTAACGACCCGGGCCGAGACGGACCGGCATATCCTCGACGATGCTTTTGCTGCGCTTATGAAGCCCGCGTCGAAGGAACAAGCCGGAACCACCGATTGGAGAACGCCCGCGATACGACGGATAGCCATCCCGGTTGCTGTCGCGGCGGCCGTTCTGCTCGCTTTCATTTTCTTCTTCGAGGCATCGTCGCAGAAAGCCGTAACTCTCGGGGAGATTCAAACCGCCCTGGCCAAAGCGGACAACCTTTGTATCTCGACGTACCGGGCGGGGGAGGCCGAGCCGTTCCGGCAGGTCTGGTCGTCGAAGCCTCTGGGCGTCAAGTTGTTCAAGGTCGGCAGAGGAAACCAGGCTCAGTTCACGCTCCTGGACGTGGTGAACGCAGCCAAGAGGACGAAGTTCGTTTCTTCCGGTTACATTCAGACGGAAGCGATTTCTCAATCGATGATAGCCGAACTTGAGAAGTCGCAAGCCGAGTCCTTTGGCTTGCTTCCGTTTTCCGATGCGAACGATGTTCCTGATGATGCCCAATGGAGCCATTTGGACGACCGCCAGGTAGCCGCGACCGTACCCGGCGCGGACGTATACGACCTGACCTGGGTTCCCAAGACTGTGCCCTCTGAATCGGGTATGCACAGGTTGTGCCGTTTATTTGTCGATGCCCGTACGCACCTGCCCGAAAGGGCGGAATGGTATACCAAGACGACGCCCGAGGACGAATATGGATTTGAGGTCTTCGCGGTGGTCGCCTATCCCGACCAGAGTGATATTCAAGCCATTGTCCGAAACACCTTCGGCCCGCGCCCGTCCGAGGAGCCCGAATACATCGGCACACCCGGTGCCGACCGGTAGCACCGCCCCCAAAGCAACCCTTCCATGAAGATTGAAACCACCCGCCTGTTGTGGTAGAAGGGAGTGGAAGAATCAGTGTGTATCATGGAAGGCCCCAATGGCGGTTCAGTTTATTCTTGGTCGAAGCGGCACGGGTAAAACCCGGCATTGCATACGAGCGGTGGTCGACGCGCTGTTGGAGTCGGGCGAGAAACCGCTGATTCTGCTCGTTCCTGAGCAGGCGAGCTACCAGGTGGAGCGGGCCATCCTCGCCGACGAGAGAATCGCCGGCTACAATAGACTGCACGTGCTCTCATTCGACCGTCTGCAATTCCTTTTGGCGGGGAAGAATGCCGCCAGAGCCACTCTTTCGCACATCGGTCAGCAAATGATCGTGCAGAGGATTCTACGCGAGAGCGCGGACCAGCTCGAACTCTTCGGCGCGACCACGGCCCGGCCCGGCTTGGCTGAGCGAATGGCCCGGACCATTGGCGAGTTGCACCAGTATGCGAAAACTCCCGATGACGTTCAGCAATTAGTGAGCGAGCTGGCCAAAGACGAGCGAAATCATTCGGTCGTGATGAAGTTCACCGATATCGATTTGGTTTTTAGCAGGTACTTGAAGTTCATCGAGGGCGACTTTCTCGATCCTGATGCGCAGTTGATCCGTGCGTGCCAAGCCGTCGCGAAGTCACCTCTTGTCAGGGGCGCGAAGCTATGGGTTGACGGCTTTGCAGGCTTCACGACGAGCGAGCTTGCCGTCCTCGTGGAGTTGCTCAAAGTGGCGGACGAGGCGCATATCGCACTTTGCCTGGACCCG
>CAYZAH010000073.1:0-10674 GCA_964475805.1 uncultured Pirellulales bacterium
CGCTCGATCCTGCTGTACAATAGCTCCTCCCAGTTCGTCTTGGTCAGATCCTTGGGACCCAGCAGTACAGCAGGGATCTGATTGTACCGATAGATCTGCTCTTTTCGCAGGAGTTCATCGTTCTGAGCCTGGTCTGAGCCGGGTACATAATCAATCACAAGACCGCCGTAGGGATAGACCGTGAATGGCGGTTTCCAGACTTCGTTCTTGCCCTCGTGATAGACGATAGTCGCCTGCCTGTAGAAGAACGGAATGCCGTATTGATCGAGCATTCGGCCGATCTGCAGTTCTTCCTTCGACTCGTACGGTGGGTCCAGTTCGGTCAGCATATCTTCAAGCTTCGGGTCTTCTGTTTCATTTTTCAACTTGTTTCACCTCGTTTGCGATTCTTTTGGCGATGGCGGACAGCTTGTTCTCTGTCCGCGCGATTATTTTGATAAGCGTGGAGTTGTGATGCTGCAATTTATCAGCAGCCTTGAGTGCTTCAACCAAGCCGCGATGGTCGTAGTTGGCTGTGTACTCGCGGGCCTTCTCGGTTAGCTCGCGGATTCGCTTTTCATTTTCAGCCACAGCTCCATCGAGCCGTCCCAGGCGGGTGTCAATGCCGACCATTTGGTTGTATGCTGCGACCAATTGCTTGGATGCTTTCTTCTTGGCCGAAGTAGGAAGCTTTGAGAAAGTGGTGCGAGTCTCATCCAATCGGGCGATGTGACCATTCCTTATTTGATGGGCCTTTGTGCGCAGTTGGGCCATCCGTTCGGTCAAATAGCCCTGAGCCGGCAGCATACGTTTGATCTGGGTGGCTATATCAGCTCCTTCTTCGGGGTGCTCATGCAATGTCTTTGCCTCTTTGCGGAGCGTCCGCAGGCCGTGGTCGAGTTTTTTGGACAAATGACGCTGACGATAGAGGTCTGCCATTGTGTGTTTGATATCAGGTAGGTCCGGCTCATTGGGACGGTAATGTGGGTAAAGGGGACGATGATGAGTAAATAGCGCCATCAAGCCGATGATCAACGCGACTACTGTGATGGTTTGGATGATCTGAGCGTCAATGGGAACAGGCATTCCGAGCAGTTGAGCGATGATGATACTCGCGCCGATGGTTATGCCCGCTCCAGCCCATGAGCCCCCGATATGGTGGATGCACTGATACATGACGAAGGCCAGGAGCAGGATGGCAAAGCCCACGGCAATCGGGCCGAGGTCTTTGATCGAAAAATCATTTGCCCGCTCCCACCACACGAGGCCAAAAGAAAGAGCGAGTCCTATGGCTACCGACATGGTTATGGCCGATCTTTTTTGTTCAAATCGCCGGCCAACAGCCGCATAGACCACCGATGTAAAGAAGGCAAAGGCTAAGACGAAATCCGGCAAATAGCTTTCCAATAGTTCTTCCAGATGCCAGTCCTGCCACCAGTATTCGAGTCTCATACGGGACCTGATGGCGGCGCTACTATTTAATCTTTTTGGTTTTCGGCAAGCTCAGCAAGCCATGAGCTGAGCTTGCCCAATAGAGGCAGGTTCAGGGAGGTGACGAAATGAAGCGGTGCAAATTGTGTGGAAGGGTTGGGCCGGAGTCCACATTTGAGGGAAATCGCTGCGGCTGGTGCGATAAGATCAGGGCGGATGTGATGGTGAATTTAGGGCGTGAACTTGGAATTTAAGGGTGATAGCGATGGAACATATTCATAATGAGGCTGTGCTGGCATTCTTGCAGGCACATAAGGACAATTCAAATGTGCAGAGATTTCTGGCCAAGCAAAAGGAAGCGATGGAAGCGCTGAACAAAGAGCTTGGTACCAGGTACAAGGACTATTTCGATTATCTTGAGGACAATGTTGGTGATGACGCTGATTTGACGATGGATGAGTTGAAGGCATTGCTGAAACCGAGGTTCGAAGTCAAGCTATCGGAGAAGGAACGGAGAGAATTTGGATATGATGACTTTGATCTTGCTGTTGATGATCTCGCCACACCGGTTTACGTCAAGGATGAGGGAGACTTCTTTGCAGTCTGGGACAAAAACGGCCGGGTGGATGTTCCGATTAGGTTGCGGAAGGGGTTCGTCGCATTCCTTGAACAGAACGGGATACCCTATCAGAGCGAGTATGATTCTTAAGCAAAGGCCGGACCAAAGACCGAACCCGTTTATTACCCCTCAGGGGCGCGAGAGCATTGAATAGACCTCAGTTAATACGGTGTGTGGAGTTGACATGCTCTCGTGCATCTCGTGACATCAAGGGGCAGTTTACACGCAGGGCGGAGTTTGTGCGTGAGGGTCAGATAAGGCGGACTGTGCAGTTAATACGCCTGATGGTTTATACGTGCGGTTCAGCTTACACCGGGTGTAGAGTTCAGGCGTCAAAATCGGCGACTGGAGGATTCCCGGATCTCAAAGTCCGAAAGAATAGACCGGTAGATATGGTCCGTAAGTTCATCCGGAAGATCCAGGAATATCTCTCTCGAACGGCCGTATCTTCCGCGAGAGACAATACGACAGCGCACGAGACAATACAGATCCAATTCGGCCAGCAGATCACCGAAGGCACGTCCTGTTAGTGACCGGATGTCCGCTTTCTTGCAGAACGCCTTATAGGCCTCATAGGCTTCACCTGTGCCGAGAATACGCTTCGTCAGTTGACGCTTCGCTTCAATGATGGCGGCCATCACGACTTTCATCTGCCGCGGAGCCGTCCGCACCAGGGTGAGGTAGCGATCTGTTTCCAGTTGATTGGCGGCATGATCTATGGTCTCTGGGGTCAGTCTGGAACCTGCCTTTTCAGCCAAGTACGCACTCTTGGCCAGCAGTTGAACGGCTTTTCGAGCATCCCCATGTTCCCGACTGGCAAGAGCCGCGATCTTCTCTATAACACCAGGTTCGACGGAGCCCGGATCCAACGCTTTCTCGACTCGAATGCGTAGGATATGCTGCAAATCGACAGCATCATAGGGTTCAAAGATCAATTCGTTCATCCTCAGAAAAGACTTGACTCTCGGATCGAGCCGATCCGGCCAATCCAGCCGATTTGAGACTAACACAAGGATCAACTTACCTGGAATTTGCTGCGGCAGCCTTCTGACCAGGAACGTGAAGAAGCTGTCCTTGTCGTGACGGATATTGTCCACCTCATCAATGAACAGGACCAGATATCCATGATAACGAGAGAGTTTCTTTTCGATGAGGAACATCATCTCTTCCAGCGAAATGCCCTTTTCATACCGTTTAGTAGCATTGAGCAGGCAGGCCAAATCGTTGAGGGCCCGAAAGCACGGACGCGGAGTCGACAGATCGAGGTGGATATGGCGTATGGGCACCTTCTTTGTGTCGCAGATTTCTGATAAGAGTTTCAGAAAGTACATGATGGTCAGGGTCTTGCCGGTACCTGTCTTGC
This sequence comes from uncultured Pirellulales bacterium, assembly GCA_964475805.1. Classification (GTDB taxonomy): domain Bacteria; phylum Planctomycetota; class Phycisphaerae; order Sedimentisphaerales; family Anaerobacaceae; genus JAFGTG01. Next base: position 3,393 of record CAYZAH010000073.1, read on the forward strand.
CCCAGATCGCAATATGGCAGGGATGGTCATTGCGCAGAACGGGTGCGAAATGACTGCTGAGTTCCTTGACCTCAGCGTCCCTGACATTGGCATTGAATATTTCATCGAACACGTCGAGCTGCTCTGATTTAATGAGTTGCTCATCCTCCAAATAGCGTCTGTTCCGGATCACGGCTGAGTCCACCATATGTCGTATTTGACTTGTGACTTTCACCCGTGCTTTACTTGGCTCCATTGGAAAATCACCTCCAGACGTTCCACAGGCGCCACTGGTACTTAAATGTTTCGATGGACAGAGAGAGGAGATTTCGAGTGGACAATGTAAAAAACGCTTGAAGAGATATCCTCGATTGTTACCGGGTCACCACTGTGCAGCAGTAATTACCGTCCGACAAATAGGCTTCCATATTGAAAGTATATAGATATAGATACTCTTATAATGATAATGACGGGTTCCACTCGAACCGTACTCTCCCTCTGTTGCGTTTCATCTGAAACGACTGGGCACCAGATTTCCAGTGGAAACCGGATCCTGGACTGTTTCCACTCGAAAACCGGATTCTGGTCAGATATCTGACGCATAAACTCCACACCCCCAGAGTTTACGCGTGACATCGCCATTCCAACAGTTCCACTCGAAATCTACTGTCTGGTTCCGACTGGTTAGGATTCGAAATCGACAGGTTTATATACTCGGGCCTCTCTCAGGGACCGTGAGGTGATCATCAATGCCAAGAGGAAGGCCTTTCAAGTGCCCGTATGAAGGGTGCGGTTCGACAAATACGGTCAGCAAAGGGTCCAGGAAAACCAAGGTTATGGGTATCCGCAAAATCCGGCAATGCAAGAGCTGTGGCCGGAAGTTCACACCCAAGAACCAGAAACCAAACCGGACCGAAGAACCAACGCCATGAATATCAGAAGCCTTGCCTTCGATATGGCCAAAGCCGTTGAAATCTTCATGAAGAAAACCAAGACGTTCTTCTACAGCGTGATGCTTCTTGGTTATCGTTGCCCGAGATGCAGCGGTTTGCTGGTCATGGTCTCTGAAGGTAAGTGTCGATGTGCTTCCTGCAGCATGGAACTCGACCCGACAGTGGCCTTTCAACGATGCTCAGAGTGCGGCGGTGTGCCTGTGCTGAAGGTCAGAAGGTATGAGTGCCGCAATTGTGGCCGGGATGTCCGCTCCAGGTTCCTTTTTGATGGTCTGGTGTTTGACGCCGACTACTTCCGCCAGAAGATGGTGGAAGCTCGACAGCGGAAGAGCGAGCAGAGAGAACGCGTCAGGCAGATGCTGGCAGAGAGCCGATCTGCGGATCTGCCATTGGGAGAAGTTGATTTGTCTACTGTTCCCGGGCTGCTTGATGCCCTCAACGGCCTAACAGCGGGTCTGGACGTCGCATTTGAGAGAGAGTCATGCGATGAATTCGATCTAAAACGTTATGAGAGGCATGTACAAGCCCATATCCAGGACTTTCCCACGAGCCTACGGGATGTACCACCGTTGAGTGAAAACCTTAGAAAAGACCTCATCTGGCGGTTTATCGCCGTCATATTCCTGGCCCATGCCGGGATCATTGATGTCCGGCAGAAAGGCCGGGAGATCATGGTGATAAGACATGAAACTAACCGAAAAAGACAAGACGTTCTTGGAGAACTTGAAGAAGCTGATGGAATCGAAAGACCTATGGGTGGAGTTGAAGCCTAATCGGCCCAGCTATATGGTTCTAAAGGGAACGTATGGGGAGAATATCCACAAGACCTTCCGGATGACTCGGCAGGGAGTCAGATGGCGGTTTCAGCGGCTCTTCTCGCATGTTTATGTGGAGGCATATGAAACGATTTTGATGATAGAGAAGACGTTTGGGGTGGAGCTGAGGGATTATGCTGTCGGGATCAGTAAGGAGAGATATGCGATGAGACGCGAGATTGTGAACAGCGGTTTTCACAATGCGAGGGATGAGCATCTTCAATGAGCATGTTTGAAGCACGCTCTCGGTTGGGCTTCTCCGATGTTGATCGTTTTGCGATTGTACTCGTTAGCTTTTGGCCGTAGAATCTTATGACGTGAATGAGCTGCTTCTGCTGGTTTCTTCCAGGAAAGAATCCACACGAGAGCGATCGGACGTTGCAGATGGATGCGCGAAGGGGATGTGAACGATGATAGGAGAATATTGGAGCCGCCGCCGATTTCTCAAAACTACGGCCGGCCTTATGTTGGCTTCCTCAGTGGCGGGGGAATCCGCAGCCAAATCCAATTCACGGAAGCCTCCGAATCTGGTCTTTGTCTTTCCGGATCAAATGCGGGGTCAGGCCGTGGGATTCATGAAGCAGGATCCCGTGATTACCCCTAACCTCGACCGGTTTGCCCGGGAGAGCCTCGTGCTGACCGGCGCCGTAAGCAATTATCCGCTTTGCAGCCCTTATCGTGCGATGCTCATGACAGGCAAATATCCGCGTTCCAACGGTGTTCAGAGCAATTGCAATAGCAACAGCGCGCCGTACGGCTGCGAATTACGGGAATCGGATCGATGTTGGTCTGATGTTCTCAAGGACCGTGGCTATAGCCTCGGCTATATCGGAAAATGGCATCTTGACGCGCCACACAAACCTTATGTCAAATGTGAAAACAACAGTGCCACCTTTGCTTGGAACGAATGGTGCCCGCCGAACCGCCGGCACGGGTTTGATTTCTGGTATGCGTACGGCACCTACGATTACCACTTTACCCCGATGTATTGGGCAACTGATTCTCAACGCGATCAGCCGATTCGGGTCAAGCAGTGGGGTCCGGAACACGAAGTGGACTTGGCTATCAAGTACATTCGTAATGTCGATGGCAAGTACCGCAAGCCAGACCAGCCTTTCGCCTTGGTCGTGGCCATGAATCCACCCCACACACCATATCGACTTGTCCCCCAGAAATACCTCGACGTGTATGCGGGCAAGACGTACAAGGACCTGATCAATCGGCCGAACGTCAACCTGGAAGGCGATACGCCAGGCGGCAAGCTGGCTCGACAGCAGATCAAGAATTACTTTGCCATGATTACCGGCGTGGACGACCAGTTCGGACGGCTTCTGAAGACCCTCGACGACCAGGGATTAAAGGCCAATACGATTGTTGTATTTACCTCCGACCACGGCAACTGCCTTGGATCGCATGAGCAAGCTACCAAGAATGTGCACTATGAGGAATCCATGCGCATCCCCTTCCTCATCCGATGGCCAGGCAGGATTAAAGCACGGCAGGATGATCTGCTGCTTTCCTCTCCAGACATCTATCCGACGCTCCTTGACCTAATGGGTTTTGGCCGAGACGTTCCCAAAGAGGTCGAAGGGGTCAGCCATGCCGCCTTATTCTTGACCGGTCAGGGCAAACGTCCCACGTCTCAACTCTACCTATGGGTGCCTGTTGGCCAACCTGCCTGGGGGCGCCGCGGGGTGCGTACGCACAAGTACACGCTGATGATCAGCAAAATGCGCGGCAAGCCGATCCAATACGTGTTACACGACAATATCAACGATCCGTACCAGTTAGAGAACATAGCCGATGCAAAGCCGGACGTGGTCAGAGAATTGACTCAAGAACTTGAAAAATGGCTTCACAAACAAAACGATCCTTGGGTGAAATCTTGATTCAACGTGAATCATGTTAGGAGCATCTCAGGAAAAGAAACCAAACAAATAGAAATGCCATTTGGCAAGTTGAATAGGAAACCTCAGATATGAAGGCGAAATCGCTGAACACAAAACACATCTTCTTGTCCCTTAGCTTCTTTCTGCCGGCTTTGCTCGTACCGATCTCTTCCGGACAGCCCGGCCGTGCCACCGCGCCGACCAGGGATTTCTCCAAGTACGAGAAGAAATTCCCGTGGGCGCCCTCCAGGGAGCTTGTGGACAATTTGGCCGCCAGGAGGCCCGGCATCAACTACGACGAAACCAAAGTGCAGCCTTACACGCTGCCGGACGTTCTGACACTCGCTGACGGCGAGCAAGTCACGACTACGGCCGTTTGGGAACAGCGACGCCGCGAGGAGCTGCTCGATCTGTTTCGCACTCATGTCTATGGCGTTGCGCCACCCAAACCAGAGACGCTCGCATTCCATCTTGTCGAGTCTGACTCAGGGGCCATGGGCGGAAAGGCTACGCTCAAGCGCGTGGCCATCAGCTTTCAGCTTCAGGATGAGACGTTCATGTTCCACCTGACACTCTTTGTGCCGAATGTTCGCCAAGGCAAATCGCCCGTCTTCCTCTTGCTCAATCACCGCGGCCCGATGAATACAGACCCGACGCGCAAGATCCGAATGGAGTTTTGGCCGGCTGAATATGTGATTGAGCGCGGCTACGCGATTGCAGCGATCAACGTCGCGGCCGAAGTGGAGCCGGATAATGCCAAGGCCACGACAGGCGTGCGAGCATTCTACCGAAAGTATTATGCGAGGCCTGACGAGCTGACTTGGGGCGCCCTCAGCGCCTGGGCCTGGTCGGGATCGCGGGCGGTGGATTACTTCCAGACGGATCCTGACATCGACACAACACAAATCGCCGTTATCGGGCATTCTCGCGGGGGCAAGACAAGCCTATGGGCTGGCGCCCAGGACAGCCGCTTTGCCTTGGTATGTGTGAACGATGCCGGGGAAGGGGGGCCTGCGCTGAGCCGCCGTAATTTTGGCGAGGACAATGCAGCGATCAATAGAAGTTTCCCCCACTGGTTCGCACCCAAATACGCAACATACGCGGGCAAGGAGAACACTCTGCCGGTGGATCAGCACGAGTTGGTCGCGCTGGTTGCCCCGCGCGGGTATCACGGCGCCGACGCGGCGAACGATCTGTGGGCCGATCCGCGAGGCTCGTGGCTGGCGCTCGTTGAAGCGTCGAAGGTGTGGGCGCTCTATGGCGAGGAGCCGTTGCGAGACACGATGCCGCGGGTGAACGACCGGCTCATCTGTGGTCCTATGGCCTACCACATACGCCAGGGGGGCCACGGCCTTACGCTGTTTGACTGGAAACTCTACCTCGACCACGCGGACTCGTTATTCAAGAAATAAACGCAGTGGACTTCATCGGACGTCACAACTTGAAGAATATCTTATGTCTATACAGGAACCAGAGAAACAGCCATCTCACCACGAAAGCCCCGAACGACAGGATCAGCGGCCCGATTACGCCTACGTGCTCAGAAGTGCCCTTGAGGAAGAATGATGAGATTCCGGAGAAGTTCACAAACTCCTGCATGAAGTATATCGCGATCGCATTCGTCCCGATCACAATGAAGAAGAATGCCCCTTTCTTATGTCCTTGGACGTCAATAATCCAGTAGAACAGGGCCAACAGCAAGAGGCTCCATCCACACGCAACTAAAACGAACGAACTGGTCCAGATGAGTTTGATAATAGGAAACAAACAGCCCCAGGCATATCCCACGAACAAGCTCACTACGCCCGCGAGCACCATCCCTGATACGATCCGGTTACCGGACTGCTTTGAACGCATCCAATGGCCCGCCAGTGAGCCAATTAACACATTAGCAGTTCCGGTGACCGTTAAGAAAGGGCCTACACCTAACGTAACACCACCGTACGGATGCGAACCGGGGATGAGTGCCTGGTCCAAAAAGGATATCAGATTTCCCTGAATCGTATAGTCGCCCGCTCCAAAGGAAATGACCGTCGTGCCATGGGTTGTTTGGATACTTATCAGCGCCAAGGCCGCCCAATAGAACAACAGTAACACAGCGGCGATGATGGCCTGTGTGCGAATACTTGTATTTAAGACGATGAGGGCGCCGACGAGATAGCTCAGCCCGATCAACGTCAAAACGGCTGACCAGCGCATCTCTGCGAAATTGAAATTCAGCAGCCCTTGATAGATCAATCCCAGCAAAATCAATAACGCCGCGCGCTTCACAATGTGCCAATGAAGTCTGCGAAGGCTCTCGCCCCGTTCTCGCCGGCGTGAAATTGAAAACGGCAGCACGGCCCCCATGATGAATAGGAACATCGGGAATATCAAATCGTAGAAATGAAAGCCCTCCCACTCGACGTGAGTGAGCTGTGTGTTTATCCAGCCCGTTGTGGAATTGTGGAATATGACATGGAGACTGCGGAAGACGGCGTCGCCTCCGATAATCCAGAACATATCGAATCCACGAAGTGCGTCGATTGATGCCACCCTTTGAGGCAACGTATCATGTCCCGGTAATTCTCCCATTTGGCGCCTTTCAAATCCAGACCGGCGATTCGCGGCATTCACTTCGGCTCTGTCATCCAAACCGCCTCCCGGCCGTCACGGAGGCGGGGTGACATGGGTGGTCAAGTCGTGCATGTGATTGCAGGATTTCTTTGTGGTGAGCTTTCAGATGAGCCCGCCACATCGCAGATCGTCCAAAACCTTGTCGTACTTGACAACCTCACAGTCTTCCGTATAGTAGCCAGCAATTGTTAAGGAGTCTGGTCCGGTGGAATCCACAGCCTCATAAACTCCTTTTTCTATTTTTTCCATAAGGAGCATATGTTATGGCGAATACAAAAGCACCTGTCAAGCCGATGACCAAGAGTGAGATCGTGTCGGGAATCGCTGATTCGACGGGACTGTCGAGGAAGGATGTCAACGCTGTGTTTGATGCAATCGCTTCTCAGATCAAAAAGAGTCTCGGCCGAAGCGGCGCAGGTGCATATACCGTGCCCGGCTTGATGAAGTTGATGGTCCAGCGAAAACCCGCCACGAGAGCTCGCAAAGGGATCAATCCCTTCACCGGCGAAGAAACCATGTTCAAAGCCAAGCCGGCGAGGAACGTCGTGAAGATTCGGCCGCTAAAAAACCTCAAAGACATGGTCTGACCTTTGGAAGAAAGAGATGCACTGAACAGGCCCACATCGGGTCATCCTTGGGGGGCTTGTTATATGGTTACTTCTTGCGTTTCCGGGTCCGTTGCTCGATATGGGCTTGGGCCTCTCTCTTGCCTAAAGCACGAACCGAGGCGAGGGCCCGCACCTGCTGCTGGCGAGGGCGGCTGAGCCCGTTTTCCCAGCTGTAGATCGTCTGGCCCGTTACCCCAACGAGCTTGCCGTAATCCGCGGCGCTCAGGCCCAGACGCTTTCGTTGTGAGCGCAGACCCTTCGCGATAAATCGCACGCCTCTTGTATCAGCAGTAGCCGTCGAGGCCGAAGTCTTTGGGATTGTCTGTTTTTCAAGGATGGTCACTTTACGTTGAAGACTCGAGTTTTGACGCTTCAATTCGGCAATATCCCGCCTGTATTGGGATGAAGCCTTGTTAAGCGAG
>CAYZAH010000074.1:0-10575 GCA_964475805.1 uncultured Pirellulales bacterium
GGCCCGGAGGTACGAAGATGGAGCAAACGAAACAAAAGGAAGTATTTTCAGGACCTTGGACATTGCCGGTAGTCGGCGTTGAAACAACGATGTATCTTACCGATTTGAGACTGAAGCAGTTCAGAGATATCAGCAATCCACACAACACCGTTGATTTCGACAGTGAATTGGGCAGGAGGATGTGCGTGCAAAGCGGCGTCATTATATGCCCTGCGTGCGGGACAGCGGTCATTGTTTCACCGTCATTGGATATGGAAAAGCTTCGATGCTTGCAGTGTTTCAATTTAATTGTGCCACTTTTCGACATATAAAGCACCTCGATATACAAGGCACAATCATTTGCCGGAGCGCCCACAGAGGTGTTCCGGCGGGAGGTGATAATATGCAACTGGAATTAAACCTGATATCAGAGGACTGGACCATCCTGCATAAAGGCTGGACATTCTACATGAATTAGACCGAGCAGGCACTGCTGCTCGGAGGACAATAAGCAGGCGGGGCTAATCCAGGCAGAACTCGCACACCTCGGTCATCCATTTCTCGAAACGAATGCCGGCCATTATCGCCTCTCTATCTTGAGGTCTTGCCCTAATGTACAGTCTGGAAAGAGCCGCCGCCCTTGCTGCCGAACGCAGCCCTACCTGTCTTAGAAGCTGTCTTTTCAATACGTTCATAGCGATCACCAGGCGATGGTGCGCCGGAGGTATTTATAAGTCTTTCGTAAATTCACGGCATTTTGGATGACACCCGGTTTGATATCGACAGAGCTGATATTTACCGGCCGGTAGCTACAAAAAAGCAAAGGTTTATATATGAGTGCGTATTTACTACCTCAAAGGAATGATTTTGGAGTGGCAAAATGGTCAATATCGCTTTGGCAAAGGGACCCGTCTTCGACGGGACGTATGTACCGTATTTCTATCAGTCAGGTAAATTCCTGTCATATGCTATTCCTCACAGAGTTGCCAGATCATCATATTTTGACAGAACGACCGGCTACGACTTCACATCCGACATAGTGCCTAACGTCAGCCGGTCCAGGGGACCGACCATGGAAGATATCATCAATAAAGGCTATTTTCCCATCCCGAAAGCAGAACCTGAAACCGCGATACTTTCGGACAAGAAAGACACTGCCGGCCTCGGCCTCGGTGACATCATCAGCCAGGTCCGACAGCGTTACGAGATCTACGATAGAAACATCTATCAGATTGAATTGGGCAAGTGTTATACCATCAGCTCACAACTGGCCGTGGAATCCTCACGCGGAGGGGTCTACATGAGCAGCAGAGAGGCCTACAGCCTGAACAAGAGGCTGCAAGAGTTCTACGAGCAGCAGCGGGACGAGCGTGTCAGGCTCTGGCAGGATGTGTCCAGGCTCAAGCAGTCGCTACCCGAACTGGCCCAGCAGTATTTGGCGGCATATCGGAAGGTATCGATTCTCGAAGATGACAGAGGTGAGGGTCCATGATGATCCGCGTCCAGGAACTGTGTCGCAAACTAAAACCCGTCCTGGGCAAGAAAACCGACAGACTGTGGTCGGCCTATTTAGCCGAATCCGATCCTGGAGGCAAGGCCGACATCGAGCAGACACTGGAGTTGCTGGCGGCCAAACACCTCGGCCAGAATTATGAACCGGACCGTTCGCCTTTTCCGCCGCCGCCGAGGACGTTTTCCACATCGGGCGATATCGAGCTTGGCGCTATCTCTTATGCGGACAAGAGAATGTACCCGTTCTTTATCAGGAGCCGGCGTCTCAAAGAGCATATTTTGATATCGGGAAGGAGCGGCTCTGGAAAAACCAACCTGACGTTCATTCTCATGCAGGGGATCATGTCCCGGGGCATCAAGGTCCTGGCCCTGGATTGGAAACGTGGATACCGGGATTTGATGAATCTATATCCCGATCTTCGTGTCTTCACGATCGGCAGAGCGGTTTGTCCGTTCCGATTCAATCCTCTTATCCCGCCGCAGGGCTGCGAGCCGCATATCTGGATCAAGCTCATCGTCGATGTCATGGCGAAAGCCTACCTGGGCGGCGAGGGCGTGATCAGCCTGCTCGTCGCCGGTTTGGATCATTTGTATCGCCAGGCGGGTGTCTTTGACAAGCACCAGAGCCACTGGCCGACGATTCAGGATCTCCTGATCTGGCTCAAGACCGTCAAGCTAAAGGGTAGAGCCGCGATGTGGCAGGCTTCAGCTGAAAGGATCCTGTTAGCGATGACCTATGGTGAATTCGGGGCTGTACTGAATACCCAGGACAACAGTCACATCGCCGAGTTGCTGGACTGCAACGCCGTCCTTGAGATGGATGGCCTCTCCAGCTCTTCGGATAGAGTGATGTTCTCCGAGGCCCTGACCTTGTACCTGTACCGCTACCGCCTCGCCCAGGGCCCGCAGGACAAGCTCACGAATATGATCGTCCTGGAAGAGGCACACAACCTCCTATTGAAAAAAGCCACCGATTCGGCCGAGTCGGTTTTAGAGACGTCCATCAGAATGGTCAGGCAGTACGGTCTCGGCTATGTCTTTGTCGATCAATCCGCATCGCTATTGAGCAAGGTGGCCTTCGCCAATTCATACGCCACGATTGCACTGAGTCAAAAGCTCCGTTCGGATGTCCAGACCATTGCCGGCGCCATGAACCTCACCGATGAGCAGAAGCAAGCTCTGAACACCTTGCCTGTCGGCACAGCCGTTGTCCGATTAGCTGATGAGTATCCCGAGCCCTTTGTCATCAAAATCCGCCGTTGCCCGATCAAAGAAGGCTGCATCTCGGATCAAACGATTCGAGCCAAATGGGGGACTTATTACAGTGATACCAACTCGAATAGCTCTATTCGGGCTTCTTCAGGAGCAGTTCCGGCTATTTCGGCGGCAGACAAGAAAGAAAAAGACAAACGGAATAAGCTAAACATAGAAGACAACACCCACCCACCATCCCCCAAGGAATCACAAGATATAGAGGATAAATCCATTGTATCTTTTGATTCCAACCTAGATCCACCCAATCCACGGTTGAATCGTGAGGAGATACGGTTCTTAGCGAATGTAGCCACACGGCCGTTGTCAACGACCGTATCCCGCTATCAGCGACTCAACCTCTCCCGTCGTCGCGGCAACGCCATCCGCCAGCATCTTGCGTCTGCCGGCATTATCAAGGCCGTCACTATCGCCACCCGGTCCGGCCAGGTTGTATTGTACGAGTTGACCGATCTCGGCCGATCGGTTTGCTCTTCGGCCCATATCGAGATCAGCCCTCGACCCCGCGAGAGCCTGGAGCACCGCTACTGGGTTGGGCAGACCGCCAAATACTTCGAGAAGCAAGGCTACGACGTCACGCAGGAGCATCCGATCAAGGGCAACGGCGCGATTGACATCCTGGCCCAGAGGCACGGCACAAAGACCGCCGTCGAAGTGGAAACGGGCAAATCGAGTATCACCACAAATCTTGCCAAGACCAAAGATGCAGGATTTGACAAAATCGTCTTTGTCGCCACATCTGCGACGGCGGTTTCTGCGTGCCGAAAAGCGATTGAATCCTTGGAGTCCGGCAAGTCCGCCAAAGTCGAGCTGATGACCTGGCTGGATGTTTCGTAGTGATCTATCCATAGCCACCGGCCGAGCGATAGACCGGGCGTCGATGATACAGCCGCTCGATCTTTTTGTAGAGTGTACTCTGCCAACTCTTATCGTAGAAATCCCGACGCGTGAGGAGCACAGCCTGCATCTGGTTCTGGGTGTATATTTGCTCTTTGCGCAGATAAATCTTACTCTTGGTATCGACAACATAGTCGATAGCCAGGCCGTTGTAGGTCGGAAGGAAAAAGTCAACGTACTCGATGGTTTTCTGGCCGTTATCATGGACCAGGGTCGGCTGTTTGTAGAAAAACGGGATACCGTAACTCTCGAGCATTTTGGCAATGGCCGCTTTCTCTTTGGATTCGAAGCGGCGCCTGGATTGGGCGAGTCTATCATCGAGTGTGGGCGTTATGGTTCTCACTTTTTGTTCACCTGTTTGGTCTGGTGGGTCACTTCTTTGGCAATGCGTGTGAGCTTGCCTTCGGTGCGGTTGATGATCTTGATCAGCTTGCTGTTGTGATGCTGGAGCTTCTCGGCCTGCTTGAGACAGCCAACAAGCTTTTGATAATCGTAATTGGCGCTATGCTGCCGCGCCTGCTGGGTCAGTTCCTGGATTCGTTTTTCGTTTTCGGCGACGGCCCTGTCCAGTCTCTCGAGGCGGGTATCTATGCCGACCATTTGATTGTACGCCGCGGCCAAATCAGCCGATGCTTTCTTCTTGGCGGCCGCCGGCAGCTTTGCAAACACGTGGCGGGTCTCTTCCAGCCGGGCGATATGGCCGTTGCGGACCCCGTGGGCTTTGGCCCTCAGCTCGGCCATCTTCTGAGTCAGATACCCCTGGGCCGGCAGCATGCGTTTGATCTGGGTGACGATATCCGCGACGTGTTCGGGATGTTCCTGGAGCGTTCGCGCTTCTTTGCGGAGGTCTCGCAGGCCATGGTCGAGCTTTTTGGACAGGTGCCGCTGACGATAGAGATCGGCCATGGTGTGCCTGATGTCGGGTACAGCCGGTTCCGCGAACCGTAACTGAGGATGAATATGATGACGGTGCAGCATAAAGGCCAGAAGTCCGAAGATCAGAGCTACAACAATAATCGTCTGAACGATCTGCCAATCCACGGGGATGTCCAGCCCCAAGAGCTTGGCGATGATGATCGCGGCGCCTATCGTTATCCCCGCGCCGGACCATGAGCCTCCGACCTGGCGGATCGACTGGTACATGACAAAGGCCAGCAGCAGGATCGCAAAGCCCACCGCGATCGGGCCCAGGTCTCTGATGGAAAAGTCATTGGCTCGCTCCCACGATACAAGCCCGGTCGATAGGGCAAACCCTATCGCGGCCGATGTGGCCACCGCAGGTCTTTGCTTCTCGAGTCTTTTGCCGAGTACGGCATAAGTAACGGAAGTGAAAAACGCAAATGCCAGTACAAAATCGGCCAGAAAGCTGTCCAGAAGCTCACGGAGATTCAAGTCATAGAAAAGGTTTTCGAGTCTCATGCGAGACCTGATGGGATTACTACTATTTAATTGTTTTCTTTTTGGCAAGCCCGGCAAGCCGGTGAGACTGCCTTGCCCGATGGAGTCGCCTGACAGAAAAGCGTTAGAGGGCCGGTGATGGAAACAAGCCTGACTTAAAACTACAGAGTAGCATAACCATTGCGGGAGAATTAAGCCCAAAGCGGCCCTCAAAGTGTAGAGAGCCGCTTTTGGCTTGGAGGTGATGCGAAATGAATCAAATGGTGAGAAAAACTTTGAACCTGGAGCAATACCAGTGCAGGCGTTGCGGCAGGCTCTTTTACATCAACGTGGTGGACAGAAGCTCGCTCGATCTGGACTTCGGATGCCCTTATGGATGCGATGACGCCGGCGAGCATACAAGGAACATCTGCGCAGAAATCACAGATGTCAGGGGTGAGTAGAATGGATAGAGAGATCAGAGAGCAGATTCGTTTCGTCCTCGAAGATGACAATGAGCTTATGGCAGCCGCCTTGAAAGGCGACCTGGACGCCGAGAACAAGCAAATGAATCGAGAGCTTATAAAAAAGCACGAGGCGATCATCGCCAAAGTCGAAAAGGGGAAATGGCCCACCCAAGCGGAGCTGCAGCTGATTCGGGACGCTAATGAAGTTCATTTGAACGATAAAGACAATCTCAACGGCCATCATGCGCAAGCTGTAAAGCTCAACGACTGGCTGGATCATATGGCCGAACTCAGCAAAGACCAGGCGATGAAGATTTTAGAGCAGTATCTGGACGAGAAACCTCATGCACCGGTTAAAGTCTACAGAGCACTGCATACATTGTGGGAAGAGGCTACGCCCGACGGCGTTGCGCAGAAGCCCGCATTTGATGACAAAGGCAAGTGCCTCAAATGCGGCAGCGTGGTATCGTTTGCCGACGTCACAGATACGTTGGTTTTTGTTGCCGATGAGATTGTCAAGCGATACGACGGTGATATTACGAACAGGAACTGTGTGAAATGCACGTATCCCAAACAGTATGTTGAGTACGAGCATTACGATGAGCCCGCCAGTTAATGGTTTTTTTGATCTTCATAAAACAAGCTATTTTCTGGAAGGGGCAGTCACTAGCAGATCCTCGATCACCGCAGCCAGTTCTGCCGGCGGCATTTTATATTCCAGGTAGGCATGGTTCGAAGGGACACCGGGAATCCATTGATTGCTTCCGTTTTCTTGGCTGACGCATTTTCCTCCTGAGACGGCCGTGAAATAGTCAGATAGACCCCGGACGGCATACAATGCGGCTATGAGGTCCCAGCTCGATCGTTCGGACACCTTGTTGGCCTCGAAGAAATTCCGATAGAACGCCGGAACCGGATTGTCCTTTGGCCCCTGGACAACCAGCCGTCCGCCGGTCATTACGTCTTTGCCCAGACCCGTGAACATGATCCTGCCGGGCCAGTCGCTGATCACCTTGTGCGCAGCCGCGCCGTCCATGGTAAAGTTATATTCACCCTCATCCTGGGGCGAGTTTGGCCATCGTCCACCCATAGAGACCAACTCTTTGACCTTGGCCTCAACCAATTCTCTTCCGGAAAGAACGCTGTGCCGGTCTGGTTTGCTATTGAGCAATTCGGCCATATTCGTCAGCCAGCCCACGACGACGATGGTCACACTGTTGTCGGGCTGGTCCGCGAGAATCTTGCGATACAAAGCAACCGCATCTGGGGCTTCGTTACTCTGCATCAGGTCATGTGGGAATTTGCCCACGCTGTCGTGGTACCATTTTTCCGGGTCGGGGCCCGTCATCGAGCAGCCGATAGGTATATCACCTCTACCATAATAGGTATTGATCGCATCCAGTGCTGGGCCACACCAGCGATTTGAATTCGCGCTCATCGTGGCCAAAATTTCGGCCTCCCCCCGATCGGCCATGATATGAAGTATGGCCAGGGCTCCGGCATCATCCACATCCGTGCCCATATCAGTGTCAAAGATAATCGGAACCGCCTTCCCGATATCCGAAGATTCGACGCTCCGACAGCCGGTAAACGTACTAACAACCCATGCAACGGCAAATACTCCTGCAGCCAACCACCAATGCTTTGTTCGAGTTGTCATCCTGTTTGTCTCCTGCATCGAAACATTTGGCCGATCCCGCATGCGTTCAGCACAGATCCCTCACCCACTTTCATCGGCCTTAAGCTGAGGATACAGTATCAAATCATAGTTCATTTGTCACGCACCGCTTCTTGGGCACCCTCGCTGTCCCTGCCTGGTAGTCGCACAGATTTATATAGTCAGGTCCCTCACGGGTATCGCAAGAGGTGATGTGTATGCCGAGAGGACGGCCGTTCAAGTGCCCGTACTGCAGCTCCACAAACACAACGAGCAAGGGAAAGAGAGTCACTAAACAAATGGGGATCAGAAGAATACGACACTGCAAGGACTGCAAGCGGAGATTTACACCAAGGAACCAAAAGCTCAAGCCATAGAAGCTGTCGAGACAATGGACATCATTAAGCTCGCCTTTGACATGACCGCCGCCGTGCGGGAATTCGTCGAGAAGGTCCGACGTTTCTATTACTGGGTCATGCTCCTGGGCTATCGCTGTCCGAAATGTAACGGTTCGCTGACGATGGTAGCCGAAGGCAAGTGCAGGTGCACGCGTTGCCAAAATGAACTGGATCCGACGGTGACTTTCCAAAGATGCCCCGCCTGCGGCGGAGCACCGGTGTTACGCGTACGGAGGTATCTATGCCAGGACTGCGGTGGTGAAATCGTTTCGAAGTTCCTATTTGACGGTGCCGTTTTCAACGCCGATTACTTTCGGCAGAAAATGCATGAATCCAGGCAGCGAAAGAAGCAGCAGCGAGAGCGTGTCCGTCAGATGCTCGCAGAGAGTCGATCCGCTGACCTACCCCTGCCACCGGTTGATCTGAACACCGTACCCGGATTATTGAATGCCCTCAATGGCCTAACCGTCGGTCTGGAGGCCGAGTTTGCAGTCGCACCCCGCGATCACTTTGACCTTAAACGCTATGAGAGGCACATACAAGCCCATATTCAGGAGTTTCCTGTAAGCCTGTTGGATATACCACCTCTCAGTGAAAATGCCCGAAAAGACCTCATATGGCGGTTTATCGCTGTCATATTCCTGGCTCACACCGGTGTCATCGACATCTGGCAGGACGGGCAGGATATTATGATGATCAAACATGAAGCTCACACAGAAGGATGCGGAGTTCCTGGAGAATTTGAGGAAGCTGACCGAATCAAAGGATCTCTGGGTGGAATTGAAGCGTAATAGTCCCGGTTACATGGTGCTCAAAGGCACCTACGGCCAGAAGATTCACAAGACTTTCAGAGTCACCCGACAGGGAGTGCGATGGAGGTTTCAACGGCTGTTCAATTCTGTGTACGTTGAAGCGTTCCTGACCATCCTGATGATAGAAAAGATCTTCGGGACGCAGTTGCGGGACTATGCGATCAGGATCAGCAAGGAAAGATATAACTTGAGACAGGAAGCCTTAGAAAGAAGCATCGACAGTCAAAGACATTGCGAATAATGTCACTACGTTCAAATCAATACCTTTATAAACCCATCTTCATTCACACTGGTGATCAATACTACTTTGCGAACGGCTTTTCCACAAAGGCGTACGTTCGCACGAGGGAATTTTGCACATAAAAGCACCGGGGTCAGTCCCGTGTCATTATGAAGCGATTCCCCGACGAGAAGCATGGATTGGCGCAAGCCAGCCGCACATTGACGTAGATGATTCTCTCCACTGATGTATCAGGTTCTTTGTCGACGAGGGCCTGTTTTCTATAAACGTTCGTAAGAACAAGAAACATTCATTGTGACCTGATGGCACGCTCTTTCTGCAGAGAGCGTGCCATCGCTTTCTAACGAAATGGAGGTATTCCAAATGAAAACTGTGGTACATGCAAAAGTCAGTACAAGATTGTTGTCGAAGGCCGACAGGCTTTTCACGGGCACGCTGGATGGTCGGATCATCGAGATCCTGCAAAACGCTCGGCGTGCCGGCGCCACCGAGGTAGCGATCGCCAACAAAGACGGTCTTGTCAGCGTTCGGGACAACGGCAAAGGAATCGACGATTTTGCCAAGCTGCTCGATCTGGGCGATTCGGACTGGGACCAGGCGATGGAGCAGGCGGAGGACCCGGCGGGCGTGGGCATCTTCTGCCTGGCGCCGCGAAAGGTCACGATCTGCTCTAAAGGGCAGACGCTCGTCATCACCAAGGATGGCTGGACCGGAACGCCCTTGGATCTGACCCAGGCGGACGAACCCTTCAACGGCACGGAGCTGACGTTTGCCGACGAGCCCTGGGAGCTGTCGACGGTCCAGAAGCAGGCCGTCTTCAGCGGGATGAAGGTGGTTGTGGATGGAAAGGCCTGCCCACAGCAGCCGTTCACTTCCAGCAGAGCGGTGCACCATCCTGAGTTGGGCTGCAAGATCGAGGTCCGCGACCGCGACCGTCTGGGTGAGTGGCACGGCAAGTGGAGAGACAGCTATTTCCACGACACGGTCCTGGTCAACTTCCACGGCCAGGTCGTCAATTTTCAGTACAGCCCTGTCCATGAGAGTCTTGTGTTCCTGGTGGATATGACGGGCGAGCCCACGGGGATTCGGATGATGCTGCCGGCCCGGACACAACTGATCGAGAACAAGGCTCTCAAAGCACTCAAGGCCGCGATGGAGATCGAAGCGTATCGTTTCATTGCCAAACAAGGCTCGCATAAGCTACCCTTTGCCGAATACAAGCGGGCCAAGGAGCTCGGCATCCCGCTGCCGGAGTCCGAGCCTGTGTATGAGGTGGGGCTGCTCACTGGGGATACACCGGAGCCCATCGAGGTGCCAATGCCGAAGGACTTTCCGCTGGAGAGGTGTTATCGCTTCGATGAAAACCACCAGGGCTGTGAGACCGATGAAGCCAATGCTCATCTGTTGGCGGCGCTGGGAAAGTTCGAAGAGGCTTTCGTGCCGGTGACGATCTCACAGTCCTATGATGGCTACAGTTGGGCGAACCTGCCGAAGATCGGCAAGGTCGAGGTAACGGTGGGCAAGGAGCTGGGGCGCCAAGGCATCTGGTCCGAAACCCTGGTCGCGGTGGAATCGCTGCGAATAACGGCGCACACCAGCGACAAGAAGGTCTTTGCCTCAGAGGTTTGCATGGCGGTCCTCGAAGGGCCGGCCAAGGAGAAAGGCTGGGGCTGTACGAACGTCTGTGTCACGCCGGAGTCCCGCAGCCAGCTCAACACCACGGATATCTGGTATCACCTCGGGGGCTGGAACGACGAGGGCGATACCTGGGACACGCAGGTGTACGAGGTCGAGCAGGCGATTGACGAGTTCTGGGCCACGATCATCGGGCCGGCGGAGTATCTGCGCTCGAAGATACGAAGCAGCCTGTACGGGATCGTCAAAAACTGGAAGGCCGTTACGTTGGAGAACGATGACACTTTGACGATCCGGTACAAGGACGGCACCGAAAAGGTGTACAGGC
>CAYZAH010000075.1:0-7200 GCA_964475805.1 uncultured Pirellulales bacterium
TGTGCAGCCTCTACGGTGTCGTAGCCTTCGCCGCCGGCCTGCTGATCTTCGTCCGGCAAGACCTCAATGATTGACGATTTATCATGTGGCGAGGGCATCTTGCCCTCGAATTGGTCCTATAGGTCATATTGGACCTATTCACGGGCGAGACGCCCGTGCTACTCCTCAGCGCGGGCACTTTCGGTGAGGACGGAGAACTCCTCGTTTTGGAAGACGACGTCTTTGACCTGAATGCCCCGGATGTTCTTTTCTCGGAGCAGCCCTTCGATCTCGATGGAGACACTGGGGTATTCGAGCTTGACAAAGGCAGGTATCTTGAGCTTGAGCGCGTGCTGAAGCCAGCCGATGACTTTGTTGACGGGGCCGGGGACGTTGGTCAGCTCGAAATGCGCGTGCCGGCCGTCGAAGCTCACGTAGACCAACGAGGCGGGGACAAATGGAAGAATGAATGCGTTTGTTTTGACCGCGAAATGAATCTTCTTGCCCTTGACGCGCATGCGAACCACCTCGGGGGGCAGCATCTCGTTCGAGACAACGAAATCCACAAGTTCCTGAAGACTAAACGTTATTTTTGCCACAATGATTTCCTATTCTCTCCATGCGCGGCGAAGACCCTAACCACACATGAAAAGGATAATAAAACACTCGTACCCATATTCGCCTATCTTAGCCATCTGCTTTGAAAACTCAAATCGTAAAATAGTGCCGATCGCCTTTGTTATGATCCAGGTCCGAGATAGCTGTCTTTCTTCTTGCATTTTGTCTGTCACCACGTTAATATTACCTTAAGGAGAAGAACGATTTACGTGCAGGGACCTGAAGCCATCTGGAAGGAGCTGATCGTACTTTTCAAAATCTGTGTTCCGGTTCTTGCCCGGGCATCACGGTGACCCGTCGACGACATTCTTCTTGTCACTGAACTGCCGGAGAGCAATAAATGAGAAAGCCCTTGTTAATAACAACGTCGCTGGCAGCACTCATTTGTTTGCACTTCCTGTTAAACGAGTCAATAAGTTATGCTCAAGGTGACTCTATTCGTCTGTCGAGTTCTGACTTGACCATTGAGATCGGCCGCCAAAAGGGAAATCTACTCTCCATCCAAGACAAATACGATCATGAGCTTGTTGCCAACCAGGAAGGGCATCTATTTGAGTTCGTTTTGCAGAAGGAAGGCGGAGAGACGAAATACGTGAATAGCAATCAGGCCGACAGGGTTCGGGTTGACCAGAGCGATACGCATCGACTCACCTTGCGTTATTCGCAAATAGCCTCTTATGGCGACGACCTGAGTGCCACGCTGGAAATCGAAGCCCATCCCCTCAAGTCCGGTATCACCTTCAAGCTCGATACAACCAATCGCACCGCTTGGATATTGAGTGAGGCAACCTATCCAGTGATCGACATGCCGATGACGTTGGGTCCCACGCACAGTGACGACACGGCTTTCGTTCCGGGAGGAGATGGTTTTATTGTTCGATCTGAAGCCCTCGACAACGTGTTTGCGTGGCGTTCCTACCCGGGGATGGCCTCGATGCAATTCATGGCCTATTACGACGACAACCAAGGGTTGAGCCTACAGGGGCGTGACACGGAAGGAAACGTGAAGGCTATTTTCATCCATAATGAAGACGACGTCTTAAGACTCCGAATGACCTACCTTTTGACATACGAGCCGGGCCGTGATTTTCTCGGTCCTCCTGAGGTGCTCTACGCCTGCAAGAAGAGCTGGATGGATGCCGCTGAGCATTATCGCGAGTGGGCGTTGGAGCAAGATTGGGCAAGACCGCCGGCTAATCAGCCGGAATGGATGAACGATGCCGCGTTTCTCACTGTCTACAAGTTTAGGCCGGTCAAAAATGTCGATGAGCCACCCTTTGAAGGAACAGACTATCAGCCCAGCGGAACCTTGAACGATGATAATACCTGTCTGTTCATTCCTTACGACGATGCTCACAGCGGAAGGGGAATTACGGGTATGAGCAGTCTGTGTGTTGTTTCGAAAAGCTGGAGGGATTTTCTCACTCCTCCGAGTGCTGATTCGCCTCCACGCAACATGTTGCTGTGCAAGGAGTGGGAGCATGAAGGCGCGTTTACCTCCCCATACTACTTCCCTCTCTATCCCTCTGAAGAAACAATTAAGAGTGTATTGGCAGAGGTGGGGCAATATGGACACATGCCTGGACCGTCTTTGGCCGGAGCCAAATGGATGATTGGTCGAAATGAACTGCAGGACGGCACCTATGTTGTCACTGCCTTTGACGGTAGAGAGAGATTTGAAACAGAGGGACGTGGATTGTGTGTTGTTGAAGAAAATGGAGATGTACTGCGTAGGGGGCCGCGCACCGGCTGGGCCGGTGAGTATTCTTTCTTTTGTCTCGGAACGGAGTGGGCAAGGAGTTTTTGGAATGATACATGTAAGAAATTAGTGAAGGCCGGCTTCGTTTTCCTACACTTTGATCAATTCAATGGTGGGAACTGTCCCGACTGCTACTCGACTGAACATGGGCATCCCAGAGGACCTGGTACCTGGAAGATCAAAAGGATAAGAGAGTTGCTCAAAGAAGTCCGCGATACCGGCCAAGCTCTTGAACCTCGATTGCTCATGACGATGGAGGACCCTCAGGAGTTACTGATTGATAGAATCGATATACACTTCAGTAAGCTGAGCAACTTCATCCCCGGCGGATTGTCACCTGGAAGTGAAATGGTTCCCGCGTTCCAATTTGTCTACCATTCTGTGTGCCAGAATCTGAATCATATGAATTGGGTAACCACATATCCAAATGAATATGACTGTATTAGCACGATACGCTCCTCCATATGGGGGACCTGGCCTTCGTTCAGATGGTCGGAAGGAGAGTATCTCGATGGAGGATCGAGGACTTTCGATCTTCCACAACCTCAGAAGATCGACTTGAAACAGCGCACGCTTATGCAGAATATGGGATATACGGCTTTCGGATATGCTCGAAAGTATCTCATGGCCCGAGAGAGCCTGATGCTTCAAACGGAAGCATTAGACGTTCCCGATTTTGAATTTCTCATTCAAAATAACGATTATGAGTGGGGACGGTATTTGCAGAAAACTCCCGCCATCATGCATTCAGCGTGGAAGATCGTTAAGGACGGAGAGGCGGATCTTGCCTTCATTTTTGCTAATATTTCCGATACGTCGGTCTCCTTTGCTTACAATTTTAGGGTCGGGCCTGAGGGAAGAGATAGACCCAAGCCCGGACAAGCCTTACAGTTCTACACGAATGGTTTCAAAGGAAATTCTGTCGCTATGCCGGAGAATTCGTTGGAGTTTACCGTCCCGGCGTTTTCGGTTGTCATGATTGAGACGACCAATTCGATTGAAGCGGAACCAGAGCCCGCCGGGCCGGCTTTGGAGGATTTTGAAACGGGTGATTTCTCCAATTTCGCCTGGGAACACGAAGGAGGCGCACCCTGGTTCATCACCGATACTCAGGCCAATAGCGGCGTCTACTCGGCTCGGGCGGGTGATATCCGAAATAGCGAGGTTTCTACTTTGAAACTGACCCGCCAATGCCAAGCCGGCGAGATCAGTTTCAGTGTCAGAACCTCCAGTGAATCCGGTTTTGATGAATTGTCCTTCTCGATTGACGGCGATCAGGTCGGCTCCTGGTCGGGTGAGACCGAGTGGACGGACGTGTCCTTTTCGATCTCAGCCGGAACTCACTCGCTCAAATGGAGTTATGATAAGGACGGCTCCGTATCGGAAGGTGAGGACACGGCCTGGCTGGACGATATCACGTTGCCATAAATTGTCGTTATCACAGAGAAAGTCAAAGAGCACGTTGGAAGAGATTGGTGTATAGTTGTTCAAGATGTGTGACAAGATTCTAATCGAAGTGTGTTGCGGGTCGGTGGACGACGGGGTCGAGGCCGCTGGGGGCGGTGCGGATCGGATCGAGCTGAACTCCTCGCTGTTCTTCGGAGGACTGACGCCGTCACTCGGTTCCGTCATCGAAGCGAAGCGGAGACTGGACGTTCCCGTGATGGTCATGATCCGCGCGCGGGGCGGCGGGTTCTGCTATACACCAGCCGAGATGGCTGTCATGGTGCACGATGCGCGATTGGCTGTCGCGTACGGGGCTGATGGTGTCGTCTTCGGGATACTCAAGGAAGACGGCTCTATCGATGTGGAACGCTGTCGGAAGATAGTGGAGCTTGCCGGGGACAAGCAAACCGTCTTTCACCGCGCTTTCGACGTTACGCCCGATCCCTTTGAAGCCCTGGAACAGCTTATCGAGCTTGGCTTCACTCGCGTTCTCACCAGCGGCCAGGAGAGGACCGTGGCCGAGGGGGCGGAGCTTATCAGAAAACTAATCGTCCACGCACGAAGTAGAATCGAAATCCTTCCAGGCGGAGGAATCCGGCCCCACAACGTCCGGCGGGTTGTGGAACAAACGGGAACAAATCAAGTTCATCTCTCAGCGTTTGAGCAGAAGATCGATCGGTCGGTACACGTTCGGCCGCACATCACCTTTGGCGGGTCCCTCCAGCCGCCGGAGGATCGCTATGATCTGGTCAACCGCGCGGTCATTCAGTCCGTCTCGGATTTGCTCAGAACGATGCGCAACGACCCATAATGCTTTGTGCTGATTCATGGTCCGCGGTCCAAGTCCCAAAACTGAGGCCGAGGCCAGGTCTTTCCTGGGGAGATATCAAAGTCGGCTGTCGCGATAACCGATACTATGCTGGGTTTTCGATTTGGGGTTGGCGATTGCAGGCCAATCGCAGATCAACAATCGTTGTAGGACTGGGAAGATGAAAAAGAAGGGCTTCTCTCTGGTTGAGCTCATCATCGTCGTCACCATCCTGGGCATCCTGGCAGCCATCGTTTTGCCTGGGTTCCAGAATCACGTGGCGAACGCTAAAGAATCAGCCGTCAAGAGTAACTTGACAACGATTCGCAGCGAGATTGAATTGTATGAGCTACAACACAACGGGGTGCCGCCGGGCTACGTGGACGGCGCTGAAGCCTCCGCAGAGACGCTGGTGCTGCAATTGACAGCTACGAGCACGTCTACGGGAGCGGTGTCGGCCTCCAGAATCCCGGTCGATCCTTATCTCTTCGGCCCGTATCTTAGGGAGATTCCGGAGAACCCTTACAACGGCTTATCTACAATCACCTACGTGGCCGCGGGAACGGATTTTTCAGCCGCCGCCGATGGGACATCCAGCGGATGGCTCTACAAACGGGAAACTGGTGAGTTCAGGGTCAACTGGGCTGCCGCCGACAGCAGCGGCACCGCTTTCTACAGCTTTTGACTTTCACCAAGGGAAATAGCAGTTGTAGTGGCGGCAAAACAGACCGATCGAGCGTATAGCAACCAGGTCCAACATCTGGACGGCGAGATTTGCGAGCAAATGAAGTCCCACGATCCATTTGTCGCTGGCCAGGAGCTCGCCGTATTCGACCGTTCTCAACTGGAGTTCCCAGGCTCCTACGAACAAAGCAACCACGATCAGGTAAGGCCCGAACGCTTTCGCGATGGGCTTGAGAAGGTAGTCGATTCGGAACAACATTCCGAAATCTCCGCTGATCGAGACGGTCAGTATCGCCATCGGGAAGATGAACAGACCCATGAACGCCAGGATTTCCGAAATGAGGTCCTGCCTTCCTGCGTAGACGATGTAGAGGACGCTCGGCAACAGGACGACGATCAACGTGAACGCAAAGGTGAACAGGGACTTGATAACGTTCCAGATGAAGCCGAAAAGGTCGCCCATGTTGACGTCGGGCAGCTCTTCGATGTCGATGGCGGTCACGCGAATGATCTCCATGTAATACCAGAACAGACACCCCCATACAGTCAGCGTGATGATCAGTCCGACCGGTGCCTGGACACGGAAGGCGTTCATGGTGAAGGAATAGTCCGTATGACCGGTGAAGAACTTGAAGGTCACCGCGGCCGCGACGAAGACAAGCCCGCATGCGTTTGCCGGCCGCGCCAGAAGCCTCCAGCTATCAACAAGTGCCGCCCGGTAGAAGCCGGGGACAGGCTCGGTTGCCTCTTCGGGAGGCTTCGCTTTCTCGGGCGTTGCATCGCTTTCGGAAGGGATAATGAAATGTTGCCCGCAAGTGAGACATCGCGCGCGTTTACCCCGGTGCTTATCGGCAAAACCAATCACCGCGTCGCAATTCGGACAGTTGAATTTGATGGTCATCTGGTGTCCTTCGCGATTGATGCGGTCCTTACCAGGTTAAGTGACAGCTATAATGACGATAGAACAGACCTATCGACCGCATCGCGATCATGAAGACGGGCTGGACGGCTACGTTCAGCAACAAATACCTTCCGGCTACCGAAGGCTCCTGGTGCGCGTATTGGCTGATGGGAATCTGAAGGCCAATGGCGACGCCGAGAAGGATAACCGGAACGAGATAAGGCCAGAACGCCCGCAGGATCGGGACGAGAAGGTGGTCGGGTCTCAAGAGGGTGAGGTCTCTGCCCACCGCGATGCTCATTATCGCTATCGGCAACAGAAACAGTCCGACGAGCGCAAAGGCATATAGGGGCACGGTCGATTCCACGTGCAGCCATCTCGTCAGAAGATAGACGACGACGAAGGGCAGCCCGGCGACAAGCAGAATGGCGAAGATCGAATACAAGCACCTCACGATGATCCAGACCAGCCCGCGAAACCCGCCTACCGTGACAATGGGCAGCTCATCCTGATCGAAACCCGTCGCGTAGATCATTTCCGAGTAGAACCAGAACAGGCATCCCCAGGCCGCTGCTCTGGCAGCCCATCCCAAAGGGATATAGAACTCGAACGCAAGCGACTCGCCCTGGATGAAAAGATTGATGTCCAGACTCGCTCCGAAGAACTTGAAGACCACCACGATTACGATAAACAACAGACCCGCTGCGTTCTTCGGATTCGTGAAGAGCTTCCAGCTATCGACGAATACGGCTCGGTAGAACCCGGGGATCGGGTCGCCCTTTTCCTCGCGTGTCTGGACCTTCTTTGCCTTCTCGAAACTCTTGACGGGAATGATGAAATGCTGCTGGCAACTCGTGCAATGCGCCTGCTTTCCGCCGTACTTGTCGGCGAAGGCGATAACGGCCTTGCAATTGGGGCAGTTGAACTCTATGGTCATACTCGTTGCATCGCGTCTGCGAAGCACTTGAGATCATTGGCCCATTTCTTGGCCTCGAGCAGGTCGAT
>CAYZAH010000075.1:7300-10567 GCA_964475805.1 uncultured Pirellulales bacterium
GGGAAGTAATCCAGGATTCGCGTGATCGTGCCGGTCGCGTCCCTCGTGTGGAGCGTGGAAAAGACCAAGTGCCCCGTCTCGGCGGCCATCAGCGTCATGGCAATCGTCTCGGCGTCGCGCATCTCACCGACGAAGATGATGTCGGGGTCCTGTCGAAGCATCTCGCGAAGCCCCTGTTGGAATGATTTGAGGTCCCTTCCGATCTCGCGCTGCGAGATAATCGACTGTTTCTGCGGGAAGATGTACTCGATAGGGTCCTCGGCGGTCATAATCCGGCAGGCGCTCTTTTCGCTGATCCGGTCAATCATCGAGGCAATGGTCGTGGATTTTCCCGCTCCGGTGATGCCGGTCACGAGGACCAGGCCGTGCTTGAGGGCGATGATGTCCTCCCATACGTTGTTTGGGAAACCAATCTCCTCCAGTTTCGGAATGTCCATCGACAGCGCG
Source organism: uncultured Pirellulales bacterium (assembly GCA_964475805.1). Taxonomy (GTDB): domain Bacteria; phylum Planctomycetota; class Phycisphaerae; order Sedimentisphaerales; family Anaerobacaceae; genus JAFGTG01. Next base: position 7,748 of record CAYZAH010000075.1, read on the forward strand.
CGGATCGCCCCGGCTAAGCCGTCGTTCTCGGCGAAGATATTGATTCGGAACTGCAAATTGCCGATCCGATACGAGCAGTCCACGCTGCGCTCGGTCCGGAGCTTCCGCCGCTTCTCATCGTTCATCAGGGGATAGAGAAGCTGCTTAGCCACCTCGGCGGTGACGTCCGGGCCTTTGAGCTTGACCAGGTCGCCGTCGATACGGTAGGCCGGCGGCGCGCCGACCTTGATATGCAGGTCCGAGACGCGCATCGCGCCGTGTTTCTCGAAGTAATCCAGCATGTCCAGAATGCTGAAGTTGCCCATCTTTTCGGTCGGATAAACCTTCGCCGAAGCCGGATATTCGTTTGCCATAAACACCTCCAATGGTGTTAGTCGTTTTCATCCACCACTGTGTTAATCGAAAAGAGCCGAGATAACGCCCTTTTCTCCGATCTGAAGAAGTATACCAGCCCGGCATATTGAAATCAAAGGGCATATCGCGGTATGATAACGCGAAGAACGAAACCAAAGGTGATCGTGTCAGGATACGGGCCTTTGTGTGAGCACGTGCCGTCAGTATCTTCGGAAAGGAGCACCTACCCATGAGGAGTCGCGTGAGAATCGCCTGGACGATTATAGCCATTCTCCATTTGTTCCTGATAAATGTCTACTCCCATCCGGGTCCCTTCGACGGCGTGAGCTTCAAGGGCAGGATCGCTTACAGCGCAGACGGCAACTACAACGACAAGGACGACTGGGCAGCCTCCCCCGTGGCCCTGGCTATATTCGCCCGGTTTGGCGTCCGGGACAAACTCGTCCACTTCGACTATAACAGCATCCTGACCGACACTAACTCCGATTGGGAGAAGATACACGAGGCCAGCGTCCTGGGCGCGGCAAAGCGATACGGCTACAACCCCTCGGTTTTCTACGATTGTCAGAAAGATCTGGACAGTGCGGTTGACAGCATCCGGGACGCCGTCAATGCCTCATCGGCAGACAACCCGCTTTACTTCATCCTCGCCGGGCCTATGCAAGTGCCTCTGTTGGGCATCCTGAAGGCGGATCCCGAGAAACGGCCCTTCGTCTACTGCATTTCACATAGCCGGTGGAACGACGGATACGCCGGCAACTTCGCGTTCAAGAAGAACAAACGCGATGTTATCCCGAGCGGCGTGAACTGGGTGCAGATCGCCGATCAGAACCGACTCCTCTCGACCAGTCCCTACGGCCGTCCGGCTAAGCCCGAAGCCTGGGCGCCCTGGTACTGGATGCGGGATTCCAACGACTCGAACCTCCAATTCCTGTGGGAACGGATGCGCGTTTCGACCCGGCCGGATTGCTCCGACGCGGGCATGGCCTGGTTTCTCGTGACGGGCGATGAGGAGGCCGATCCGGCTAAGTTGCGAGAGGTGCTTGAATACGGAAGAGTCCCGGCTCCGAGCGCGCCGAGGCGGACCGTACGAATCGAGGCGGAGAATTTCAGATTGCTCGAAAACTCCGTGGTCGAAGATCGAAATGACCGCCGCACGTCCCACAGACTCAGCGTCAGACTAACCAACCATTCGTCCGGCCGGATCCAAACGGCATTTTGCGAACCCTATACAGCCGCCGAGGCGCGATACGACGTTGACGTCAGATACTCCTGCCCGAAGAACGTCCAATGCCAACTCACACTTCGAACTGGAGGGATCATACGAGGCGATGCTACGCCAGCCTCAACGAACGAGGGCTGGGGCACGTACACGATCCATGACGTTCCGATCCGCTCAGGTGACGAGATCGCGGTGGAGGTCCAAGCCACCGCGGACGCCCCCGTGAAGCTCGATTACATCCAGCTCAACTATCGAGAGCGTGGTCCGGCTAAGAAGCTCACGGTTGGCGTCGTCCAGACGGTCATCGAGGACACACTCGAAAAGAACCTGGTGAAGCTGACGCATTTCATCGACCAGGCGAAAGATCAAGGGTGCCGGCTGGTCATCTTCCCGGAGGCTTCGCTCTACTGGTCCGACATCGCCACCGATCATCCGAGCAAAGCCGAGCTTGACGCGGCGATCGCCGAGATCGGCCGGCGCGCCAAGCTGGCCGGCCTGTACGTGATCTTCGGCGTGGGCTACAAGCTCACCGATGACGGCAAGTACGATAACTGGGGCGTCGTCTTCGATCCTAACGGCGAGCGGCTCGTGTTCTACCGGAAGAATATGGAAGTACCGCGCCGGTTCTTCGTAGACGGCGTACCTTGCAACCTGTCCATTTGCTCGGACCGCGGCTACCTGGAGCACTCCGACCTTCCGTGTCTTGTCCAGGGATCGCAAATCATCATCGACACTTCCGGCGGCCACGGCGGCGACGACGGACGGCCCGACCTACGTTGGATACGCTATCGGCCCTGGGCGTTACGGACCGGCGCTTACGTGATCGTCAGCAATCCGGTTCACGACGACACGGACTTCATGGGCCATTCGCCGTGGGGAGGCGGCAGCGCGATCGTGCGGCCGGACGGCTCGATTCTGGCAAGCCGCCTTTACGAGCGGGACGTGATGATCGTCGAGCAGATTGACATGAACCTGGCGACCCGAAAGGAGGCGAAGCTCAGAAGAAATCACCCGGCTCTGCGTCCCTTCTGGGACGCGGGCAAGGAGCTGCTCGAAAAAGGGACCGTCCCTGTGGCGCCCGACGTCACGCCGTCGACGTCCGCCCCGCGCCGGCTCAGGACCGCCGCGGCTCAAATCCCGTGTTCACAAAGCATCGAGGACAACGTGAACCGTATCCTCACGTACATCGGCAAGGCGGCCGAACAGGGCGCGGACGTTGTCGCGTTTCCGGAATTAGCCGTGAC
>CAYZAH010000076.1:0-10547 GCA_964475805.1 uncultured Pirellulales bacterium
TCGCAAGAAGATAAGAAGAGTGTCACGTGGTCTCGTTGACGCTTGACAAGCGCAGTTGTTGCGTCTTCGGTAAAGTGATGATCTCTCTATGCTTAGACTATGCACAAACTTGTTGAAATCGAGGTCCCGATCATGGTATGATTGACCGTGTGGCGTGCAGGAGTACCGACTATGACGTTGAATTGGAAATCCCTATTGATCTGTTTTTTCCTTTTCTTAGGTTTGTCTCTACGGAGTAATTAATCCTATGGTTGAAAAATCTAAATGCCCACCATTATCAGTCGAACCGCCGGCTATTTCCCGTGTGGCCCAACTGAGGTATTCTCCTATGATTCGCCTCCGCTTGCTTGTATGGACACTGACTCTTGCTCTTATCTTGCCCGTGGCGAAAGCCGCACAAGATGAACCTAACCAGCCCGCGGAACCCGTGAAATCGCCCCGGCCGTTGCAGATTTCCGATGCCAAACTATGGAAATGGGTCTGGGAAATGAAGTTCTCTCCAGATGCGAAATGGTGCGGGTACTTGCTATGGCCGAGTGAGGGTGACCAAACGATTATTATTCGCGAAGTCGCGGGTGAGAAGAAGTACACATTTACCACGGGACCAGATTCCTCTGTAGTCGAGTTCTCGCACGATTCAAATTGGGTGGCCTTTCAAGATTCCGCGTTGGAAAAAGAGGCCAATCGCGCCAAGAAGGACAAGAAACCCGTTCCAAGCAAGATCGTAGTGGTTAACCTCAAGACAGGTGAGAAGACGGAGTTCAAGAAAGCCAACAGCTTTGCCTTCTCCGGAGAGGGCGCCACGTGGCTGGCCGTCTGTAAAATGACACCGGAGGATCGGCCAACCGGTAAGGAAGGATGGTCGGGCCACGACCTTATTCTCCACGAGCTTGTCACAGGAAAACAATTCAACATGGGCAATGTGGCCGAGTACAGTTTTAACAAGCCCGGAAAATGGTTGGCGCTGACGATCGACGCACGAGACCAGAGTGGAAACGGTGTGCTGCTGTTCGACACGACCTCCAGCCGGCTCCTTGTCCTGGACAGCGATAAGGCGGGATACTGTCGGCTGAGCTGGACGAAAGAAGGCGACGCACTGGCGCTGCTCAAAGCGCTAAAGAGCGAGGATTACGATGATAAACTCCATCAGTTGCTGGCCTATAATGATCTCGACGCAAAAGAGCCGCACTGTGTCCACGTCGATCCGGCTCAGGACCCCGGCATCCCAGAGAACATGACAATCAGCCCCGACTACGCGCCGACGTGGACGGAGAAACGAGATGCCATTCTTTTCGGGATCCACGAGCCCAAGAAGAAGGAAAAGGACGACGACAAGGGTAAGAAGGACGAGAAGGAGGGAAAAGATAAAAAAGATGATGACAAGAATAAGGAAGACAAACAGTCTTCCAGCGAAAAGGACGAAGAGGCGGATTTGATCCTCTGGAACTGGAACGACAAGCGGCTGCAATCCCAACAGCAGGTGGAGGAATCGCAGGACAAGAAGTTCAGCTACGTGTGCATCCACCGGATTAAGGAGGGCAAGACACTGCGGCTCGCTGACGACGAGATTCGCTCTGTCACGCCCCTCAAGCCGCACCGCTTTGCCGTTGGATTCGACAACTCAAAGTACGAGCTGATGAGCACTCTCGACGGACGCAAATATCAGGACATCTACTCCATCGATTTGCAAACGGGCAAGAAGAAACTCCTCCTCAAGAAAATCCAGTGGTATGACAGCGCAGCGCCGACCGGCGACCAACTCCTCTATTTTAGGGACGGTCATTATCACGTCTACAACCTTGTAACCGGTGAGGACCGCAACATCACTAAGTACGTACCGGTGTCGTTTATCGATATGGAGAATGACCGCAACACTCGAAAAGATGCTCCGGTGGCCTCAATCGGCTGGGTCAAGGACGGACGCTCTGTGATTCTGTCAGACAACTGGGATATGTGGCTCGTCCCCGTATCCGGCGGCGACGTGGTCAACCTTACGGTGAACGGCAAGAAAGACGCCATCCGTTTTCAGCAACGTTTTAAGCTGGATCCTGATGAGGAAGGCATCGACCTTTCACAACCGATGTATATTAGCGCCTACGGAGAATGGACAAAAAAATCGGGCGTTGGGCGGATTGCAATGGGTCAGCCCGGCGTTGACATGTTACTTTGGGATGACGCCTGTTTCGATGTCGATGATTTCGGTAAAGTCAAAGACCAGGACGTCTACTATTATACGCGTTCAACGTACCGCGACTATCCTAACTACTTCGTCGCGGGTTCGGATCTGAACAACGGAAAACAGATCACCGACGCGAATCCGCAGCAAGCCCAGTTTCTCTGGTGCTCTGGCGCGCGGCTGGTTGACTATCGCAGCAAGCAAAACAAGAGACTGCAAGCCGCGTTGTTCCTTCCCGCTGACTACATCGAAGGCAGGTCCTACCCGACGATTGTATGGATCTACGAAAAAATGTCTGAAAACCTTCACTGGTATTTGTTCCCATCCGTCGGCGGATTCAGTCCGTCCATCTACACGAGCCAGGGCTACGCGGTGCTTATGCCCGATATAACTTATCGGGTCAATAAGCCGGGACAATCAGCGGTCGAGTGCCTGTTGCCCGCCCTGGAGGCGGCCGTCGCTACAGGCATCGTGGATCCGAATCATGTCGGGCTGCACGGGCATTCTTGGGGAGGGTATCAGACCGCTTTCCTGGTAACACAAACGGATAAGTTTCAAGCTGCGGTCGCCGGCGCCCCGCCCACAAATCCCACCAGTCTCTACAATTTGATCTACCGGCGGACCGGTTTGTCCCACCAATCAATTTGGGAAAACAGTCAAGGGCGCATGGCGGGCGATCTCTGGACGAATGTCAAGGCTTACATGAGAAACTCGACGGTATTTCAAGCACCGAAAGTAAATACACCGCTGCTGATTCTTCAAAACGACGAGGATAAGGCCGTGAATTGGAGCCAGGGAATCGAGCTCTTTAACGCGCTGCGGCGTCTGCGCAAACCCGTCGTCATGCTGGAATATGTGGGTGAAGGGCATGGTCTCAGCAAACTGGCCAATAGAAAAGACTACAGCTATCGCATGCTCGAGTTCTTCAATCATTTCCTGAAGGGAAAAGAGGAGCCGGAGTGGTGGAAGGAGGGCGTCAAATACCTGGATCGAGAAGAGTACCTCAAACAGTACCGCAAGGCCCGAAGCGAGTGAATCCTTCGTACAGAGTTGACTGAACTTCTTACGTTGCGACGGCTTCTCGCAGAGCAGGAGAGCCACTGGTCCATCATCGCCGGATCAATACGATAGGAAATAGAAGAAGCTGAAGAACTTATTGACAGGTTGGATACCCTAATTACCGTGGTAATTGTGGGAGCAACGTGTCGCAATTGAACACCCATTCTTAGCTTAAAAAAGAAGTTTCGGAGAGCAACGGACAATGAATCCGTTGCTCCTTTGATATATTCACCCAGAAGGTTTGTTGTGTCGGGTCCATTGTTTGCGAAGCCTTAGAAAAACGCTGTCACAGTCCGGGCAGCGAGATGTGGTAGAAGGTGCCTGTAGACTATTGGCTGTTTGTCGTGACATGTGGCTTCTCACAATCTTCAGGTTTTCTCTTGTCTTCAGTCGCTTTACAGTTGACATTTGTGGATAGTGCGTGGCTTCCTTGTGTTACGAATTCTAGGGAATAAACAAAATGAAGAAGACATATGACCTTGAAATGATTAGAGATTTCATCGAGCACCTGGGATGGGAGTTGAGGATAAAGCACTTTGAGAGCACGCACGAAGCGGGGGCGCACCACCCCGAGCTGACCGAACAACTCAAGAAATTTATGGTGAAACGCAATGCCGTAGGTTTGCTATATGCTAATCGTATAGACAAAGCGGGGCTGCCAGAAAATAAAGCTCAGGAAGTCATCGAAACCATACGTGAAGCATCAGCAATGGAGGCTCAGGAGGCATTGGACGCACTCGATGTCCTTGAGCCGATTTTGGAAGAAGCATTTGAATGTGCATCACGCCCTGACGAATTTATGACAAGAACTATCAACCTCGTAGATTTTCTCAGGCACTTAGAGGAACAGAGGGACGAAGAAACCTAATCCGCTCAAAGAGCTGTGAAACCTTCTTTGCCCACGTCCATTGAATACTTTGGCGTTCCTTTAATAGTCGTTATTTGGCCAAAAATTACATATTTATCGGCAGATATAGGTGTAAAATCAGGGTATGTGGTGTCATTTTGGTGTCATAGTTTGTCAAGGAAAAATGGCTTTTTGAAGGCCAAGAAATTGAGGCCTTATAGTGGTGACATATCACTCTTTCACAGCTTCTGCTTGCAACAGTTTCACCCGCCATTCTCTGGCTTTCTCTGGTTTGTTCCAGGCTTTGTAAAGGGCGATTAGATACTCGTGTCACTCCTTCGTATGTGGCTGTCTCTCTGAGAAGTGTTGACGTCCCTTCAATTTACAGAATTACTCCAGCACGACACACAACCGTCACAGGTGGCAATATAGAGTCTCCCGTTGGCGGCGGCCAGTCCATCGAAGACGGGCGGAGATTCGAGCGTATACTGATGCAACGTCGCGCCATCTTCTGTCGCGACAGCCCAAAGGGCAGCGCCGTCTTTTCCCGACAGAGCATCCTCCTGTTTGTGAATTTGTTGCTCTTTGCCTTCAGCTGTCCCCTCCTCACGCAGGACATCTTTCGGCCCGGCGATGAACAACGTTTGGCCGGCCAGAGCCATCGCACGAACAAGAACAGGGACCTGCTCGGACCACCTGTAGTTCGCCCTATTGTTTATTGGAAAGGGGCCTTGATTGTTTCTATTGTTCTTGTTAGCTTTTGGTTCGAGCTTTTGAGCAGGTTTGGTTGCAGGCATCTTCCAAAGCTTGTCAGCCGCGAAGAGCCGGTACTCCAGAGGCCTTGTCCAACGGTAATACTGAGGCTGTCGACCAAATACATAGACCGTGTTATCACCGACACTCATGATCCTGCCGGCAGGAGCATACTTGCCGGCGATATAGTAACCGTTCCAACCACTTCCCCAAGTGCTGCCGTAAAGCCAATAGGTCCGATGAAACCACGTGCCATCAAGGAAGCCAGTCGGACAGAACAAGTGTGTACTGTCACCACCCTGGCGCATCCCCTCCTGGGGCCCTGGGATTTTGGGACCTATCTCCAATCTTTTGCCTTGTTTATCGAAGACCTGGGACCGCATATAGATGTGTGTCTCATCGCAGCTCAGGATATCGGGACGTCCAACGGGCATGTTGAGCCATTTTATCAGTTCCTGGATGTTGCCGCCTGTTCTGGGATTACGATTGTCCAGGACGGTTTGTGAGATCATTTCTCCGCTACGGGCATCGATACGGTAGAGGCGCATGCCCCCATCTACGAATATCGACCTGCCCGCGACAAAATGTGCAATCCCATCCCGGACAAGCACGCTGCCATGGACGGGCCAAAGTGATTCAATTTGCTCATATGACATAATCCGACGATCCATCGGTGCCGCCAGAAAACGCCAGATTAGGACGCCGTCATTAGCTCGTACACGGTAAACGTAGCCATCCGCACAGCCGAAAAGTACACTGCCCTCGAAGCACGTAGGCGGAGAATCAATGCGCCCACCCGTCGTATATCGCCAGAGCAGAGTGCCGGTGTCTGCAGCCAGAGCAAGAACCGCATGCTCATCGACAGCAGCCACAAATACCTTGCCGGCAGCAACTGTTACAGTGCTTAGCTTGCCCCCGATGGATGTCTTCCACGACTGAGTTAATTCAGCGGGGACGGCTGACTCGGTAGCTCCGCTTCGAGCTGCGTCATGCCGGTATGTCGGCCAATCACTCGTCAACGGTCCTTCATCTCTCGTTCCTCGGGTTGTGCTATAGGCCGGGCCTTTTCTCAATCGTGTTTCCTGTGAATCCATCTTCAAGACGTTATCCGACGGTGCGGACGCGAAGGCATTGAAACTGTGCAACATCGATTCTGCATAACAAATGCATGGGGCGGGCGGAGTATAGACCAGCCCATTGCACGGAAGGATTCCGTAGAGGCAGGCGCCTCGTACCCAGTGGTTGAGGTCCCAATGCTGCTGGTCAAGATCCACAAACTCGATGCCGGTGCGGGACGTCATGATGTATTTCGTCGTTGCCCGGCCAGGATAGCAACGGTGATGGAACCAGTAGCTCGTCTGGTCCGCAGGGAATTTGCGCTTGATCCGGCCCGTCTTGAGGTCCATCCCAACAACTGTGCCGTCTGACCTTCCATTTGAACTGTTGTCACACCACACGATTCCGTTTATCACGAACAAGTTCTCAGGTGAACTGTAGCCGGAGGGAGGGTGTTCGGCTGTCCACAGTGTTCTTCCCGTTTCCGCCGACATCGCAGTGAGGGTGTCGGCTCTGTTCTCACCACCTCCGGATTTGGTCATGCCGGAAAACTCTCCGCTGGCAAAGAGCACGATTCCATCCTGAACAACCAGCTTGGAATTGAAGAAAGACATCTGTTTTTCAGGTGACGGTAACGGGTCCGAGGTCCATTGTACCTTGCCCGTACTCCGATTCAGGCAATTTACTCTCTTGGAATCGAAGTTGAAGTAATACACGCGCCCTCCATCGGCCGCCATTGTACCGGCTGCAATGACATCGGATGATTGCCAAAGTATGTTGCCGGTCTTCGCATCAATAGCCATAATCGTTCGTGTCTCGACCGGCCTCTCTCTGCGGCCACCATCGCCAATGGATCCAGGACCAACGAGGGCAAACAAAACGCCTTCCGAGAGGAGAATCTCCTCGGTCCGGTCGGTGCCCTGATATGTCCGAAGGGTTTGACCTGTCGCCGCATCAAGAGAGGTCACAGATCCTTCAAGGCTCAATGTCGTGTAGAGCAAACCCTTCGCTGCAACCAGCCGACGCGGGGCATCAGCCGGTCCGTCTTTTAATCCTTTAAAGCGTGTGTACCAAGTGTCGATTTTCCGCTTCCACAACACTTTGCCGTTAAAAGCATCTCTGGCAATCAAAGCCCAATGAGACGGCATATAAATCGAAGCGGTGGAGCCCTCGTCGATAATGTAGAACAATCGTCCGCCGGTCGAGACCATAGCGCTGAAACTTGACATATGATCGTGATGCCGAGTCCACTTAGGGCCGCCTTGCCATTGAATCCGATGCGGCGGCCCGACAACTGTGTCCTGAGCCACGGCATTGTTATCTGCATCATGCAGGTAGTGGGTCCACTCATCGATGCTGTCAGATCGGGGCTTAACACTTTCGTGGCCATTTATCAGGGCGATCCCGCCCGGTGCCAGAACTCGCGTGACTTCCGCCTGAGACACCGATTCAGGTCTGTCCGCAATCAGCAGGTTGACCATGTTGTCTACGTAAGGAAGACTGCGACCATTAAAGGTGTCGATTGAGACTCCGCCATAAATGCCGAGCTCGTTTATGTACCTGCGTGCTCTGTCGACATTCTTTGGGTCGGTATCCAATCCGTGAACGCAATAGCTGTCGCTCGGTCTCAATGACGCCGTTAGTTTTCCATCGCCACATCCGAGATGGACGATCACACCTCCGTGTATTCCGGCTTCCTTCAAAATATCCTTGGCCGATCGTGCTCGAGCGTTTGGCGATGTCAAAAGTACACCAACGATGATTAATAAACCAATAGCGTACTGTTTCATATCTCGACTCACTAATCTTCGACTCAACTTGGGTTCTGGTTTTCGTACTTCGCGAAAACTCATGTACGGTTGAAGCCCCATCATATCAAAATCTCATCGAAATTGCAGCAACTCTCTGGCCGCGTCAACGAGTTGTCTGGCAGTGGCAATCATAGATCACCGTATCACCAATCTGCAGCTCCTTTCACAAATGCTATCGCCTGAATTTCACTTCATCCTCGGTATAATTAGATTATTGAATATTCCGCGTTGTCAGAAGCGGCGGGAATTGCTCTGTCTTTGTGTTCATAGGAAAAAGATCCATGAAAGGCACTTTAGACGTTTGTCTCACATTGGGGTTAATCCTTACCATCACTGTGGTCTCCTGTTTCTCTGAAGAAGTAAATATCACTTCGACTGAATCCAGTGAGTACCTCGACGCCGTCCGTACGTTTGCGGAGCTTCCAGAGAGCGTTCTGCAAACCCGCACTGAGGCTTTCATACTTCTTCGAGAAGCAGTTTGGGCCGGTCTCTCAGTTGGAATAGCACAAGACGAAATGGTACGGCATGTGGTCGAAAGGAATCCCATTGATGGTCACGCCCAAGGATTTCATCCGGGTGAAAACTGATTCGCACCATTCGCCGGACTCATAGACCTGAGGGAAGAGAACTTCTTTGCCCGGCCCTTGCAAGGCCGGCCACAACTTCACTCGACGCTGAAATGTGCGTAATTGCCCGTCCCAGTATTTGCCAAGGTGCTCTCGCTGGAGGACCTTGAAGAGCGTCTTGGCCTCTATGCCACCGTTGTTCCTGAGCACCTCCTCTGCCCAATGCCAATCGTCTGGGTCCAAGGGGTCCGGGCGGGCTCGCCAGTCATGGACCACTTCGCACTGGCTGGGCAATTTGCCGGATTTGCGGTACTTGGGAGCAGTTTTTTCAGGCATCCCGGCTTTGGCAACCGCCGTTTTGAGCAGCTTCTCCTGATTGACCAGCTTCATAAGCATTCTTACCTGACTGTCCGTAACCATCCGGATCTCCCCGAAACAAGGGAAATCCAGATAGCCTGCCGACTCTCAAATCGAACCGATAATTCTAATTCTTGTTCAACGGTAAGAATCATTGTCGCTGGTCAACCGTCGGACGCTACAGTAATTTCGCTTGATCCGGGCCGGCTAATCAGGTATAAGTAGAGGAGAATAAAGTCTGTCATTTCAGTTCCCTTATAGAGGAGACGCTGTCCGACCGTGTAAGACAATCCTCGGTAGCAGGGGGTAGGAGTATATTCAGGAGTTGAGGGCTTCGCAGTTCAGTTTGTACTTTTTTAAGAGAGGACTATCATGTACAAGAGATGCGCTTTTCTAATTCTGATCGTGACTGCCGGCGTGTGTGTATCCGCCCGTGCCGACAAACTCACCGGGCTGTCGGATGTAACCGTGGTGAATGGGGAGATCATCAGCCTTCGCTATGGAGGAACCGAATACGTTGTTGCCGACGGACTTTTGGTCCTCGGTACCACGACGCGGTGGTATGTTGCTGGGGGCGTCGAGACGTTGTGGCCGGAAGGGGATCCCGTTCCCGCGGCGACGCCGACGGTGACTGGCACATCGGATCCCAAGGTGGACGACGTAGGCTCCAAAGCCGACAACTTCCTGTTTACGTTGAACGGGAGCACCAATATTTCCTCCATCGACGGGATCGATTTTCAGCAGACCATCTTTCCGGTCCTGACCAAGACGATCTTTCACTTCGAGCGGGGCGGCAACGACACCGGAACGTGGCAGGCGATCCTTCCGGATGGTTCGCTCGCAGCGCCGGTTCAGTTTAGCGGTGTGGCGGATTACGCCGACACGGGCGTCGACGTCAACGGCCAGCATGCCTTCGGCGTGGTCTTCACGACGGACGTGCCAGCGAAAGGGGTGCGGATCACGGCTTCAGGACACGATACACTGAGCATTTCGGCACTGGGCGTTATACCGGATATTGCGACCCACCCCAATCCCGTCGACGGCGCAATCCATGGGGATATCTGGGTAAACCTGAGCTGGTTGCCGGGCAACTCTGCGGTTTCGCACGACGTATATTTAGGGGACGATTTCGGCGCCGTTGAGAATGCAACACGGGATTCAGAAGAATTCCGTGGCAACCAAACGGCAGATTTTTATGTGGCCGGCTTTCCCGGAAATGCCTATCCGGAGGGTCTGACCCCGGGAACGACTTACTATTGGCGCATCGACGAGGTCAATGACGCCGATCCGAACAGCCCGTGGAAAGGCGATACCTGGAGCTTTTCGATTCCACCGCAGACGGCTTATGATCCGGACCCGGCCGATGACTCCGAGTTTGTTGGCCCGGACAACGTGACGCTAAGCTGGACGCCGGGCCTGGGGGCGAAGCTGCACACAGTGTATCTTGGCAATGACTTCGATGAGGTCAATGACGCCACGACGGGCGTCCCGACGGGCGATGCGAGTTATGATCCAGGCACGCTTGAGCGGGAGAAGGTCTATTATTGGCGCGTCGATGAATCCGACGGCACCGCCACCTATAAGGGCGACGTTTGGGCCTTTACGACGCCGGGTGCGGCGGGCGCTCCGCAGCCGGGCAATGGCGCCGTAGACGTCGAGCACAACGCGATTCTGACGTGGACGCCGGCGGACAATGCAAATTCACACGAGGTGTACTTCGGCACGGATAAAAACGCCGTTGAAAGCGCCACGATCGCTTCGCCGGAATATAAGGGCAACAAGGCGTCCGGCAGTGAAAGCTACGATCCCGGCCAGCTTGCCTGGGATATGACCTATTACTGGCGGGTGGATGCAGTCTACGGTACAAATACCGTCCAGGGCTTGGTCTGGAGCTTTACGACCTCTAATTTCCTCGTCGTGGA
>CAYZAH010000077.1:0-10481 GCA_964475805.1 uncultured Pirellulales bacterium
GAAGACCTGGTGGCTATCTTGTGCATAGCATAGCTTTCCTGCTGAAGCGATCAATTCTTCCGCTTCGTTAGATGCTCTAATTAAGACAACCTTAGTATTCACCGCTCCCATGAGGCACATCCTTATGCAAACAAGGGTTCCTAAAAACTCTACATATCGTAGTGGGCATGGATCGTCAATGCAAATGATCGGGATTAAGGCTTAAAGTATGCCTTGATGTCGTTTTCGTAGAAGTCGTTCTTATAGACTTCTTCATGCCAGCTCGTGTCAGTGAGCGATAGGAGAGGCTCTTCGAGACGGGCGAAAAAGGAAGGCTCGGTTCCGACAATAATAGCAGATGGGGGCGTTTGTCGAGCAATCTCCGCAATAGCCTGGGGGCCTGCCGTGTGCGTGATCCGCCGCTCCTCAGGTGAGAGGGAATCGGCGATTCGATAGATAATGTCGCCCGTGGACAATTCCGGGTAGATATTGCAGTCTCCTTCGAGAGCCAGCAGGGGGGCTAAGGTGAGGATTCGCTTGGGTTCTTTCGTCCTGGCGGCGATACTCTTCGAGATGTCGTGTAGCTCGACCGGCGCCCATCGCTCGGGCACGAGAACCATCATGGTTCGATACAAGACCACAGGGTACGAAAAGACGGCGATCAGTGCGCCGAGGGCCACTGAGGCCGCCGCTATCTTGAATTGCTTGCCGACCTTGCCCTTGGGGCCGAGCTTCCGCAGATACGAGAGCGGGAAAGCAAGGCCGATCACTAAGAACGGGACGGGAACCGCAAGGTATTGTTGCCACATCGTCGGCGGGATTAGAGCTATCACGAAAAAGACAATGGGCAGCAGGGCGGCAAGCCACAGGCTTCGGGTGTCCGCGATCTTCAACTTGCGGCGAAAGAGCAGACCGGCCACGCAAAGGTAGATCGTCAACGCTACGAGAATAAAGTAGCCCGGCGTTGCCAAGCATGCGAAGGTCAGTGCGACTTTGTTGTAGACCATCCCGATTTCCCGGAGCCATCGGCCGTAGAGCATCGGTATCTTGACGAGATCGAGGAAGAACGCTTGCGGGGCCTGGGCGATAACCCAAATTGGCCAGATCATGACCACGACCGATGCGGCTGCAAACGGCAGGGCGGTTTGAAGTCTTTGCTTGATGGACTTAGCCGGCAAGCTCAGTATGACGGCAAAGAACAACAGCTCTACCAAGACCGTTGTGATCCGCATGAAAGTGGCAAACGTGAGCAGAGCGCCGATGGCGGCCATCCGCCAATACTGTGGCTTGTTCTGAATGTCCCTGGAGACGAACAGCCACAAAGACAGCACGACGCATAGGACAACGACATCATGGTTCCACGCGTAGCCGTTAGCGTAATCGACCAGCGGATTGAATACATAGAGAGCGACCGCTGCTAAGCCCAGCAACATTCCCGCCGTGGTGAAAGGCTTGAAGATGCGCCGATAGATGGCGATGATGCACACCATCACCGAAATGTCACACGCGCAGGAAAGCAGTCTGACCACAAGCAGGTAGTATGTCGTGCCGAACAGCTTGAACAGGGCGGCGCAGAGCAGCGGGTGGTAGGGCATCTGAGCCGCGTATGCGAAGTTCCTGTAGATCATCTCGCCCTGGGCCAGCAGGACGGCGCCGGTGCAGTACATCTGCTCGTCCCGCGCGATCGGCTTTATCATACTATTAGCCAGCATTGCGGCCGCAAGAACGACCAGTGCTATCACCACAAGTATTTTGGAGACTCTTTCAGTCATCATCAAACCGGTTGATAAATCGACAATCGAAATTCGTCAATCATAAATCACAAATGCCCTCACCATTCGGCCAGATCACCGAGAAGCTCCTCAACCAGGTCTTTCATGGTCACGATCCCGATGGGTTTGGCCCGTCCGATACGCCCGGCTCGCGTGACCAGGACGATTGTCAGTTTTTCCGTTTGCATGAGATGGATCGCATCCGTCACCGTCGTGTCCGCATCAAGCTCCCGGATCGGCTTGACAAAACCCCGCAGATCTCCGAATTCCTTCGACGAGCCTAACGTCTCATAGATATTCACGAAGCCGAGGACGTCGGCGCGTTCGGTTCCCGTGACAAGCAACCGGGTAAAGGCACACTTGTTCAATTTGTTCAGCAGGGCCGGACGGTCGGAATCGACGGGAATCGCCTCGACTTTGCCGATGGGTATCATCACGGCCCGAATATGAACGTGTGAAATACCCACCAGACGTTTAACAATGTCACTTTGTACGGGGCTGAGAATGCCCTCTTCGTGGGTGTCTCTCAAGAAAGCCTGGATCTTGTGTCTCTGAGCGGAGGTCATCACGGCCTCCGGGGACGCCGCCAGTCCCGCCAGCCGCGAGAAGAGACTCGATATGGCCTTGAACAGCGGTACGATCCCGGACCACTTGAGAGGCTTGTAAAAGACGTAAAGGACCGGCGACAGGTAGGGCATCAGCACGTCCGCGCGGTAGAAGAACAGGTTCTTGGGAATGACCTCGGCGAAAACGAACAGTACCGGGACCATCACCAGAGTGGCCAAGAGTTCGGCCCTGTGCTCGTACTCAGCGCCCAATCGACCCAGAAACGCGCTGGTGACAAGACTTGTGGCGAGATAGTTGACCAGGTTGTTGCCTATCAGCAGGGAGAGCAGCAAGCCGGAGCTGTCATGCAAACAGCGGCCGAGAATGACAAAGGGCAACTGCTTCTTTTCGACGCCGAGACGCAAACGAAGCCGGCTGAGCTGGTAGAGACCGGTCTCGGAGCCGGAGAATAACCCTCCCAGCATGACAAAGCACGCAACAGCTAATACGATGAGTGCACTATCCATCGCCGTCCCGGTTCGCTTCAAGAGTTAACGTGAGTGTTTTGATGCGATTCTTCCGCATTTCCTGCACGGTGAACCTTAGGTTTTTCAAACGCGCGGTATCGCCCGGCCTGGGTATTCTGCCGAGCAGGGCGGTGACCAGTCCGCCGACGGTGACCTGGTGTATCTGGGCCAGATCGACGCCGAACAGGCCGGCCCAATCGTGTACGGCCAGGTCGCCCGCTAAGCGATATTCAAAAGGCCCCGTCTGCTGGACCGGCTCGACCGGCGCCGCCGGCTCGATCTGCCCGAGAAGTTCCTCGGCGATATCTTCGAGGCGGACAGAACCCGCGATCCCACCATACTCATCAACCACGACGGCCATATCAGTTTGAGACCGCCGAAAGAATTCCAGAAGCGACTCAACCGTCTTTTGCTCCGGGACGAAGTGGACCTTCTGGACAATTCTGTCCAAGGAGGTGTCGGGTCTGAGCAGCAATTGGCGAAGATGAACGAAGCCGACGACGTTGTCGATCTCTCCGACGTAGACGGGCAATTTCGTCAAATGATGCTTCTCCATCTTTTCCCTGGCCTCCCGGTTCGAATCCGAAACGGCGCAGGCCACCATATCGACGCGAGGCCGCATGACGTTGCGGACCTTCAGGTAACCCAGCTCGATCACCTCGCCGAGAAGTCGATTCTCGTCGGCGCTGATCAGTCCCTCCTTCCGGATGGCCTCGATCAGAGATTTGAATTCGTTCACGCTGATCGCTTTAGGCTGCCTTTTCGGCCCCAAGAGAAGTCGCATAGAAGGCTCTGTGACCAGAACCTTGAACACGAGTTCCAGAGGAGCAAAGATCTTCAGCCATAGAAAGGCAGGCAGGGCGGCCAGGACGCTTATGTTCTTCGAATCGGCATAGGCTATGGATTTGGGCAGGATTTCGCCGAAAAGAACCAGCACAGCGAAGGTGAGCAATCCGGTGGCCGCTGCGGCCAGCCGGCCATAGCTGTTCATCCGCACGATCAGGACGCTGGCGACGGCGTAGTACAAGACGTTGACCGTCATATTGCCGAACAGAAAGCCGTTGAGCAGTTGGCCCGGTCTGTTCAAGAGCGTTGAAGTTAGCTTCGAAAGCCGGTGTTTCGACTCTTTCAGGAGCTTTACCTGGCGGGGCGAGAGATTGAAAAAGGCGGTTTCCGCTCCGGAGAAAAAGGCCGAGCCGATCAGTAGAATCGCCAGCAGAATAATCTTGGGAACCTGAGCCACCATCAGCGACTATCCGATCCGTCAGGCCTGCGTTGGCTATGCACTCGGCGGACCGATCTTGGTTTTGGGTAACGCAATCTTAAAAGTGCTTCCATGACCAGGTTCAGATTCTACCGAAATGCTCCCCCCGTGTCCATCGATGACCATTTTGCAGAAGGCCAGCCCGAGACCCGTACCCGAGTATTCCATGGTATTTGCGTCCCGCTTGGTCGTGACAAACCGCTCAAAGATGCTGTCCAGGTGGTCCGGATCGATGCCGTCGCCACTGTCGGCCACGTATATCTCGGCGGCGTCGGCCTTCTCGACGGCCTTGACAGACAGAACGCCACCGCGAGGGAGCATGGCGTCGCGGGCGTTAAGAATCAGGTTCATAAAGACCTGCTGGATCTGAACGGGCACGACGTAAACCGTGAGATTCTCAGGGATTTGGATATCCACGGTAATGGCGTCCTTCGTGAAATCCCGACAAAGACAGGTGAAAACCTCCTCGACCAAATCGCAAAGCCGAGCTTGCGTGGCTTCCTGCGCCTTGCCGTTGACCAGCGCGAGCATACTTTCCATGATCTTGGAGATGCGCTCACAATTCCGGACAGTCTTTTCGAGCGCCTTTTGGCCAAGGGCTTTGTCATCCGGGTACTGCAACGCGAAAGCGGCATAGCTCTTGAGCGGAGTCAACAAATTGTTCATCTCGTGGGCGATCATGTGACTGACCGTGCCAATGTTGGCTAAGTGCTGCAAACCGGCGAGCTGGCATTTCAGCGACTCATTCTGATGTTTCTGGACTTCCACTCGCCTGTGAAGCGAAAGGCGTTTTTCCGTAATACTTGCCAATTGTCTATTCCTGCTATAAAATCCGGTTCTTATAAATGTATATCGACTTTTTGGGACGTTTTTCTTGAACGCCGCCACTGGCAGGATACCGAACCGGCCATGAATGAGCAAATGATTTTGCAGGAGCTTCTGGGATTGCTGGAAGGCGGCGGCGTGAGTATCCGCAGCGAGCCGCTCGGCGGTGCCGGCGGGGGGCTTTGCACCGTCAAGGGCCGACCCGTCTTCTTTGTGGATACTCAGGCTCCCTCGGTCACCGTGGCGGCCATGTGTGCCGAGGCCCTGCCGAAAGTCGTGGATATTGAGCAGATTTACATTAAGCCGCAGGTCCGGCAGTTTATCGAGGCTTACGGCAACCAAACAACGTGAAAGGAGTTACGGACGATGCCAGCGAAAAAGGTGGCGATCATGGTGGACGAGATGTACCAGGTGCTTGAGGTCTGGTACCCGTACTACCGGCTTCGTGAAGCGGGCCTGGAGACAAAGCTCGTAGCCGCTGAGGCGGGCAAGAAGTATCATTCGAAAGAAGGCTATCCGTGTGTCTCAGATGTCGCAGCGGGCCAAGCTGACGCTGCGGATTACGACTGCCTGATTGTTCCGGGCGGATTCGCGCCGGATTTCATGCGAAGGAGTCCCGAGGTCATCAAATTCGCCAATGACATGGTGGACGCGGACAAGGTAATCGCCCCGATCTGTCATGGCGGCTGGCTGATGTGCAGCACGAAGGTTTACAGGGGCAAAAAGGCAACCTGTTTCATGGCTATAAAAGACGATATCGTCAACGCCGGCGCCGAATACATAGATGCCGAATGTGTGGTGGACGGTAAGCTGATTACGTCGCGCAAGCCGGACGACCTGCCGGCATTTTGCACGGCTATCCTTAATGCTTTACAGGACTGAGATACCGAGATTGTCGGAATGGGAGCGTTCGTCGTATGAGTAAACCGAAAACCGAAAAGGGACATCACAAGCCGCCCGTGATCCTGGTCGTGGACGACAACCAGCAAAATCGCGAGTTGCTGCAAGCCTATCTCGAAGACGTAGACTGCCGGGCCATCCCCGCACGCGACGGGCTGGAGGCGCTGAAGATCGTCGCCAAGTCCCCCCCTGATCTGATTTTGTTGGACGTGATGATGCCCAAGATGAGCGGCTTCGAGGTCTGCAAGAGGATTAAGAACGACCCGAAGAACAACGGCATTCCTATCATCATGGTCACCGCCCTCAACGAGTTCGGCGACATCGAGCGCGGCATCGATTCGGGCACGGACGATTTTCTCAGCAAGCCCGTCAACAAGCTGGAGCTTCTGACGCGCGTCAAGACACTGCTGAAACTAAAACACCTCACCGACAGGCTCGAACGCACGTTAGCCTATTTGCGCGAAATCGAGCAGCAGGAACAAATGGAAGAGTCGCAAACGCAGCAGATGTAGGAGCGGGCCATTTGGTCCCCATAACACGGCCCGTCGGATCAGCTTCCAATCGGACGGAGCCTCACGAGGCCGTTCTTCATCCTTATAGAGCCGTAACAACCGGTACATCACACACAATCCCCACGTCCACGAGGTAAAACCCCACGTCAGGCCGCGAATCGCCAAAACCCGTGTTAATTCACGCAGGTCGATGGTCGATAGTTGGGAGGTAATCAGAGCGAACGGAGGTGGGTTCGCAAGTCCACAATCACGCGACCAAACCGGCGCTGGAGGACCGGCAGTGGGTGATGTATGAGTCGATTACTTGAAATTCTCGGCAGGGCGATAGCCTTTGACACTGCCGACCTAATCTGGCACTGGCTGAACACGGTCAAGCTCCCTGCTGACGACGCCGAATCTGCGAGAGGCGAGCAGTTGAGTACGACGATTGAGCTAATCGGTCGCATGAAGCTCGACGCGGCGGCTGAGCAACTCCGAATTTATCTATTTGAGCACCCTTCCTGCACACACGGCCGGTTGGCCGCCGCCGCCGTTTGTCTGCATCAAAGTCAGCTCACCGAAGCGATCAGAGAGCTTAACTCAATCTATCTCCGCCAGCCGAATAATACGATGGCGCTCTACGCGCTGGGCTATTGCTATGAGCGGCTCGGTAAAGAGGCCCAGGCCCTCGACTTCTACCAGGATGGTCTAAAATGCAAGAGCTCCGTGCAGCTTCCCGCGCAGCGGTTGGCTGCGGTTTACTTCAAAAACAGACAGTTGGAAAGAACCATAGAGCAGTATGAGCTTCTCAAAAGCGAATATCCCGACGACATTTCATCGCTTCTAATTCTTGGTCACCTTTATATCGCCACGGCTCGATATGCGCAGGCCATCGAGACGTTCAATACCGCGATTTTGATCCACCCGGACAACTTCTACGCCTCGAACGACGATATCGACGCCCTCATCGCCGACGGGCAGCTTCATGAGGCGTTGGAGAACATCGAAGACCTGTTGGAGAGCGAACCGGCCCGAGCCGACCTTTTAATGAAACACGCGGACATTCTCCGTATGTTGGGGTCCACGACAGACGCAATCTCGCAATATGAAGAAGCCCTTCACTTGTGCCCGGATTTTCTCGAAGCGACGATCAAGCTCGGCACTCAATATTTGCTGACGGAACAGGAGCAGCTTGCTGCACAGCAATTCAACAAGGCCGTCGAGATCAATGATGATATCGTCGACGCGTATATAGGTCTGGCTAAGTCCCAGCACTTGGCCGGAAACGTCTCGGATGCCCTCGGCACGTTGTCCCTGGCGGCGGCCATACAGCCAAACAGCTCGCTTTTGTTCACGGAGACGGCGACACTCCAGTTTAGAGCCCGGCTCGGTAGAAATCCGTTGGGCGATGATACTGGAGATTCCCGCAGCCTGACCGACGCCGTTATCGCCGCCCATTGCCAACAAATCCAATCTCGTCCGCACAATCCCGATCTTCACTACCGTCTTGGCGTCCTGTTACTGAACACGGGCCGAGTCACGCATGCCATTAGCTCATTCCAAGCTGCCGTGGAGATCAACCCGGCCTTTGCCAGGGCCAGAAGCAAACTGGCTATCTGTTTGTTCGAGGTCGGCCGCCACGATGAAGCGATCGAACAGCTCACCAGCGTAGAGCCTCTCGACAAGGACACACTCGAGCTGCACTATAAAACCGCGTTGCTTTATTGCGACAAAGTCAAGTTCGCGTCGTCCTTGATTAACCTTGAGCGCCGACTCGAATCCAATTTCTCGTGTGCCGACGCGACGGTCAACATTTCGATCATCCTCCAGAACCTGGGTCTGCTGGACAGGGCCGCAGCTACCTGGGACAGCCTGGCGGAGACCGCGAGTCATGCACTGGACGCCAGCAATCCATTTTCGCTATAGCACGGCAAAAGCCCACCTAAATACCGCAAAGCTCAAAATCCACCCCTTGCATTAGAAGCAAAGCTGAATGAAACATAACATATATTATAGGACGTTGTAGGGGGGGCAACGCTGGCGAGTTGCGTTCTTTTCAGTTCAGCTTCTGCCTGGGTTGCAGCCGCCCTCGCGTGACCTGGGAAGCTCTAAGAAGTGGCGCTTTGATGCGACGGGCCTCGCAGGGACACGGGCGGACCGAGTATCTCGTAGTATAAGATTGCTTTGGTCAACTCGTCGGAATCCGCATACCCGGGCAGAAGTTCCTGGGAAGGTTCTGGTTTGGATACCTCTTTCGTCATAGCCGGACGCGTGTTCATCACGTCCGGCGTTTGACGCATTGACGCCTCAAGCTGTGGTTTCGGCGCTGGGGACGCCGGCTGCGGCGCAGTTTCCGGCATATATGGGCCGAGAACTTTCTCCAATTCAGCGGTGATTCTCTCGAGTCGTGAGCGTCGTTGCGGCGCTGCGGGTCGTGGCGGTCGATGCTCAGCCCGAATCCGTCCGAAATCAGTCGGGTGGTTGGGCCGACCGATGGCTGGCGGCCGCGCTCTCATTGGGGCCGGTTGCCTGGGCGACGGCTTTTTCTGGCCAGCCTCAGGCTTCTTAGTGGTCGCTTTTATGATGCCGCCGATCAGCCAGACCGCCGCAAAGACCACCACGGCCAGAATGTCGGTCCAACGTTCCGCATCCGCAGCGTGCAGGGCTGGAACAAGTTGTGCCAAGAGAATATTCATACTGATTGCCCGTCAGCCTGGACCTCCCGTCAGTCCTTCTTTTTGCGATTCGCGATGGAATCTCGCATTGAGGTATCCGCCACGACGTTCTTCATCCGGTAGTAATCCATGATTCCAAGGTTGCCCTTTTTAAAGGCCTCCGCCATCGCCAGAGGGACCTTCGACTCGTTCTCGACGACGAGCGCCCGCATCTCCTGCTCGCGTGCAATCGCCATGGCTCGGCGTTTTTCCGCCTCGGCTTGCGCTCTTTTCAGGTCCGCCTGAGCCTGGGCAGCCTGCAATTGAGCACCGACGTTCTCACCGACGTCCACGTCGGCAATATCGATGGAAAGGATCTCAAACGCGGTCCCGGCATCGAGCCCTTTGGCCAAAACGGCCTTGGATATCTTGTCCGGATTCTCAAGAACGCTTTTGTACGCCACGGCGCTGCCGATTGTCGTTACGATACCCTCGCCGACGCGGGCGATGACGGTCTCTTCCGTGGCGCCGCCGATGAGCCGTTCAATATTTGCTCGAACGGTGACGCGGGCCTTTGCCTTCAACTGGATGCCGTCCTGCGCCACGGCGTCGACGGTCTCCCGGCCCTTCCTGGGGTCCGGACAGTCGATAACCTTGGGATTGACGCTCGTCTGAACCGCATCGAGGATGTCGCGTCCGGCTAGGTCGATGGCCGTGGCCGTCTGAAACGACAGCTCGATATTCGCCCTGTTGGCCGCAATCAGCGCCCGCACGACGTTGGGGACCCGCCCACCCGCCAGGTAGTGGCTCTCCAAATCCTTCGTCGTTAGCGCCAGGCCCGCCTGGATGCCCATGATCTTACTGCGCACGATGGTCAGGGCGTCCACCTTCCTGAGCCGCATCCCGATTAGCTCGGACAGCTTGATGTCCGCCCTTGAGAAATACGCTTGAAGCCACAACTTTGCGAATGATATGAAGAAAACAGCCACAACGATAGCTATCAGACTGAGGATAATCAGAGCGGCTATCGCAATCACCTTCGTATAATCGTCCGCGGCCAAAACATAACTCGTTAGTCCGTACATATTCTTACCCCTTCATCAACTTTCTTCGATCGTGCGAACCGTCACTTGGGTGCTCTCCACTTCGATCACCTTGACCTTCCTGCGTCTGTCAACATAACCGCTCTCTGCGACACATTCAACTCTGCGTCCGGAAAAATCACACATTCCCACCGGCCGTAAGGGCGTCAAGACCGTCCCGGTCTTGCCGAGCAGATCTTTCAAGTCGGGCGTATCGGGTACGGCGTCGCCCTGCGGGCGTCTGGGCGGTTCGAGCGTCACGCCTTTGCCGAATCGCGTGTTTGGGAACTCTCTGTAGGCAAATCGCAAACCCAAGGGTATCGCTATCGCGCCGAAGATAACTCCGGCGATTCCCGCTGTCGTACTCTGCTTGAAGAAAATGGCCGGTCCCGCGATGAGGCAAGCCGCCGCACACGCGGCCAGCAGCCCGCCGCTCGGTAC
>CAYZAH010000078.1:0-1068 GCA_964475805.1 uncultured Pirellulales bacterium
AAGAACGTTCCATCTCTATATATCGCTTGGAAAATAAGATACAAGGGCAGGCACATGGGCCTGCCCCTACTATTGATTGTTGACTGATGACGGGCGTCCCCACGACCCAGCGGTTGCACCGCGTGCAAATAGTCAATAGTCATTCGTCAATAGTCAATTTCTTCATGGCTGATACAGTCGGATGTCGTCGATATATATGGTGCCCGAGCCGCCGGCTGAGGTGATGCCGGACTTGCTGCCCAGGCCGATTGCCAGCGAGTTCACGTTGGCCAGATTGATTCCCTGATCGGCAAAAGCCTGCAACGGGATGCGCCACTGCGTCCATGAGCTAATGGTCGCTGCACTTGAATCATCATTAGCTACGACCGCCGGGCTGCCCGCGGCATTCGAGACCGCCACGTACAGCGGCTCGGCAGCATTGCTCAGAGCGCCCCTGAACCACAGCGACAACTCCGCGACGCCCGCCTGCGTCCAGTCTCGCGGTGCCGTCAACGTCATCGCCGCTTCTGAATTGGTGACGCCGGCTTCGTTGACGTATAGGAGCGGCATGGACTGAGAGCCACCGTGGATAATCGTTTGCTCGCAATAGGGCGGAACCAGATAGCCGACTTGTGCTCCATTGTCAGCGACGCCGAAACCGTCGATCCAGGTTTGCCAGATGGCCTGGCCGGCCGCGTCGTCGTCGGTGTAGCGCTCGAAATCATCTACAAGCAGAAAAGCACCCGTGGTGAAGATCCAGAGCGGCCCTTTCGCCGCATTACCTTGACCATCAACTTCATCCACACGCCAGTAATAGGCCGTGCCGGCTTCCAGCAGGCCGGGATCGTAACTCTCCGCTCCCAACGCCTTGGAACCTTTGTACTCGAGTGAGCCGGTATCGGCATTACGCACGGCTTCTTTATCCGTGCCGAAATAGAGTTCGTGCGAGGCCGCGCTATCGGCCGGCGTCCAGCTCAGGGTCGCATTTATTCCGACATCGGTCGCGCCATAAGCAGGTTGCGGATTCCCCACGGCGCCCGGCGTCGTAAACATCCAGACGTCGCCCTTGTACGTCACGACGGCATCGAA
>CAYZAH010000078.1:1168-10466 GCA_964475805.1 uncultured Pirellulales bacterium
GCGTCGTTGACCTCGTCAATGCGCCAATAGTAGGTTGTTCCGGGGATAAGGCCGTCCGGATAGGCAAATCCCGGAAAGCCGGCTACGTAGTATGTGGACACCTGGTTGCCTCGGAAGGTGTTGCTTTCGGACGTGGCGTTGCTCACGTCATCGAAATTGTCACCCAAGTAGACGTCGTGTGAGACCGCGAGCTGCCCGGCCATCCAGGAGAGAGTCACCCACGTGTTGGCGTACAAGGCGCCGTCGGATGGGTCCGGATTGAACGCATAGGGCCAAGGCTCACTTGCCATGACGCTCAGAATCTCGGCTTGCGACAGAGCGCTATCGTACATCTGCACGTCGTCGATGAGCCCCGTGTAATAGCGTGAATCAAGTACATTGCCCCCAATAGCCATCGTGTCCAGCGCGTTCAATGAGTTGCTGTTTGCATGAGCGACTGTCTTTTCTTGCTGGCCGTCGATGTATATACCGATCTTTCGCTCTTGTGCACTTCGCGTCGCGGCGACGTGTACCCACTCGCCCGTCACAACGTCTTTATCCGAGTTCACTGAAGTGTCAGGATTCCCGCAGAAGAATGAGAGCTTCGTACCCAGGACAGCCAGGATGAAGTCGTTTGCGACACCCGCCACGTCCGACCATATCAGTCCGCTGCCCTGGTAGCCTTGGCTGCCCTCATTGATCCCGGGCGTATCCGTTTTGATCCAGGCCAACAAAGTGAAGTCGTCCTGCACGACTCGCGGAAGCTCCACATAATCGCCGTCGCCGTCAAAATCCAGGGCGCCGCCGAGGTGTCCGGGCGTCCACTGCGGGTCGCCGTTCAAAGTACCGTCGTGGCCGTTGCCCGATGTGTCGTGCGCGACGGTGCCGGAACTCTCATCGAACGCCAGGTGGGCAACGAGGTCAGCGGAAGCATTGCCGGCCATGCTCAGAGCCAAAACAAATGCAAGTAGACAGGTGAGTTTCGCATACATGATAGTCCTCCTTTGAAGAAATTTTGGTTTTCGCGACCAAACGTGGTTCTTATCTTCACCGCCTCTACCAACTTCACACGCATTCAGCATACCAAACCCGCGACGTCCTCGTCAAGGAGAATCGCCTGGCTCAACCCTGAAAGAACGCAGCCGCACCGTCATCGAAACGCCCAAAAGGCTTCAGGCGATCGAGCGACGGATGCTATCTACATCTGTTGACGGAATCGCTGATCATGGCTATAAATACCTGGTTGCGTAATCCAAAGACAAACAGACCTGAGGGTTTCAGAATGGTTCTTGCCCTATTGATTGTTTCGACGTCGCTGAGTTTGGCCTCGGGGGGAAACCTGCCGGGCGAGCCTATGTTGACGGCACGGGATGTCACGCACGTCAAGGTTTACTACGAAAAGGGTCGCTTCGGAGGCTGGCCTGCGAACCACGGCGTATGGCGCTGGGGCAACGAAATCCTTGTCGGTTACAGCCGGGGCTACTATAAAGACCTGGGCCCGACGCGCCACCACATCGACCGCCAGAAGCCGGAGGAATTCTGGCTCGCGCGCAGCGTGGACGGCGGCATGACGTGGACCCGCGAGCACCCGGCGGAGAAGGGATTCCTGATACCTCGCGGCGAGTTTCTCCACGGAACCGAGACGCCCGGTCTGGCTTTGCCACCGATCACGGACCTCAAAGAGCCTATGGATTTCACCCATCCGGGTTTCGCATTGACGTTCCGCATGGAGAACATTAACGCGGGCACGTCGCGCTTCGAGTATTCCTACGATCGCGGCAAGACCTGGCATGGCCCGTACCGCCTGCCGAACTTCGGCACGCGAGGCACGGCCGCTCGCACCGATTACATCGTTAACGGCAAGCGGGACGCTTTTATCTTCATCACCGTGGGCAAAAAGAACGGGCGCGAAGGCCGCCCGCTCTGCGCGCGGACCACCGACGGCGGAATAACCTGGAAGCGGGTCTCTCTCATCGGCCCAGAACCCGAGGGCTTTGCAATCATGCCGTCCACCGTTCGCCTCTCCGACACGGAGTTGCTGACCACGTTGAGACGCCGGGAGGGGACTTTCCGCTGGATTTCCGCGTGGCGCAGTCGAGACAACGGCAAGACTTGGACCCAGGAGAGCGATCCCGTCGAATATCTCGGCGAAGGCAATCCACCCATGTTGAACAAACTGCAAGATGGTCGCCTGTGCCTGACGTACGGATTCCGGGCCTATCCCTACAGCATCCGAGCGCGGCTGAGCACGGACAACGGGAAGACCTGGGGCCCCCAAATCGTACTGCGCGACGACGGCGTGGACCGAGACATAGGTTACGTGCGAAGCGTCCAGCGTCCCGATGGCAAGATGGTGACGATCTACTACATCAGCGACGAAGAAACGGGTCCTGAGCGGTACATCGGCGCGACGATCTGGGATCCGAACAAGGTCTCCAGGATTACCGGCGGCGCGCCCTGATGTCGCCCAGGTAAGTCACTGAATTCGGCTGCGCCAAACCATATTTCAAATGGATAGACTCGCAACTGTTACAGAAAGTGGGGATCATATTGTGAAAACAAATCGACGAAGGTTCATACGTGCGGCCCTCTCGGGCGGGATTGGCGCGATGTGGTCGCGTATGTGCAATGGCTCCGAAACGCGACGGTCCGACTCAGTGGCTCGGAACTCTGATTACGCCCGGCTCGATGACGTACTGGGGCAGCCTGTGTTGAAAAGGGAGTTGTTCGCAAATCCGATAGTCATCAAAACCCTCGAGCTGCTCCATTACAAGGATAGCTTTCTATGCCGGGTAAGGTCTTCCGACGGCGCCGAGGGGATCTCGGTTGGTCACAGCGGAATGAGCTCGCTCTACCCAATCTTCACCAACGCATTGAGACCTTTCTTCATCGGCAAGGACGCGCGCGATCTCGATCTGCTGCTGGACAAAGTATACATATACAAGCTGAATTTTAGATTGAGCGGCATGGCACTCGGGATTCCTCTGGCCACGATTGAGTTTGCGATTCTCGATATGCTGGGACGTATTGCCAACAAGCCCATCGGCGAGCTGATCGGCGAAATACACCACCCCCAGGTTGCGGTATACCAGGCCACGGAGTATCGTGAGAAGTCGGTAGAGGAGTCCCTTGAATTGATAAAGAGGGACGTCGCAGAATACAACGCCCACGCGCTGAAGATCAAAGTCGGCGGCCTGATGTTCATGACGGCGGACATCCATGCCGCCGGCCCAAAGGGAAGGACCGAGAGGATCATTCCGCTGATTCGTGAGACGTTCGGCGACGAAATGGCTCTGTACGCTGACGCGAACGGCTTCTATTCGGTGGATGAGGCGATACGGGTCGGCAGGCTGCTGGAAGAATACAATTATCGTTTCTTTGAAGAACCCGTTCGCTTCGACTGGTACGAAGAGACCAAACAGGTTGCGGATGCACTAACCATTCCGGTTGCAGGCGGCGAACAGGAATACAGCCTGCACGGTTTTCGCTGGCTTATCGCCAATGATGGACTTCAGATTGTGCAGCCTGACAATTACTATTTCGGCGGCATGATTCGCTCGATGAAGGTGGCACGTATGGCGCACGCATTCGGCAAAACGTGTACACCGCACATGTCGGGTGGAGGGCTTGGATACCTTTATATGATTCATTTTGTCTCTGCTCTTCCCAACGCCTGTGCTCACCACGAATTCAAAGGGTTGCGCACGAACGTACAATTTGAATGCAAGACGTCTCCTCTATTAGTGGTGGATGGCAAGATCAAAGTCCCCACCGGCCCGGGTTTGGGTGTGGAGATCGATCCGGCTTTCATCGAAAAGCACAAGGTCATCAGAGAGCTGTCATGATTGTGTTCTGTTCGGCATGTGGTCTGACAAGGTTAAGGAGTCTTCTATGCTAACAACGTATCGGTCCCACAGGTTATATCGAGCACCGCACATCCTGATGCTCATCGTCGGCTTGTTTGCGTCGCAGAGTCTTTTCGCCGCTCCGCTGTCCGGTAGTTCTCGGGATACGGGCTCGGTGTCTAATGGCGTTGACCTCCGGCCGGCCTTTGAGAAATGGGGGCTTGGTCCACGCCTTCAAGGTAAGCGGGGCACCTGCTCGGTGTTTACGGTGGCGGGGGCTTTGGAATATGCGTTGGCGAGCAAGCGGGGTCGAGGCACGCGATTGAGCGTGGAGTTTCTTAATTGGGCCTCGAATCAAGCCTTGGGCGAAAAGCAGGATGGCAGTTTCTTCTCCGATCTCTGGCGAGGATTCACGATCTATGGCGTATGTCCCGAGGAGGACATGCCTTATCAAGACAAATTCGATCCCAACCGGACGCCCAGCGAGCGGGCGAAAGACCACGCGCGCCAAATGCACGAGACTGATTTCCGGCTGCACTGGATCAAGCGGTGGAATCCGAACACGGGACTGACCGAAAAGCAGTTGCTCGCGATCAAACAGACGCTCCGCCGGCAATGGCCGGTCTGTGGGGGCTTTCGCTGGCCCAAGAAACCAGTGCGATGGGACAATGACGTTTTGGAGACGCCACCGCCGGATGGCGTTGTTGACGGGCATAGCGTTTTGTTGGTCGGATATCGAGACGATCCCGAGAAAGCAGGTGGAGGCGTATTTATCTTTCGCAACTCGAATAATAGCGGCCGCGACGGGTACATGACCTATGAGTATGCCAGCCTCTATATGAACGACGCCGTGTGGATCGACTATGAACAAGATGACGAGAAGTCGTCTGCCTCGTCGTCATTAGCTGACGTGCTCGGCCCGTTTGTTTTCTTTCCGAAAGGGCGAAATCATCGTGTCTCAAGCAACGAACAGCCCGGCTGGCACAACGAGAACCTCGACATGGACTGGCTCATGCCCGGCGAGTCGGTCAACATGCCCGTGCTTGAAGGTCCTGGTGTCATCACGCATATCTGGTTCACGAGTCATTCCGGCTGGGTGGGTGAGTTGCACTCTCTGACCTTGCGCATCTACTACGACGGCAGCAAGGAGCCGGGAGTGGAGGTTCCTGTGGGCGATTTCTTCGCCGTGGGCCAGGGCAAACCCGCCGTGGTCAACAGCATTCCTGTTCAGGTCTCGCCCTCAGGCTCGTTGACCTGCTACTGGCGGATGCCCTTCCGCAAACAAGCCCGGATTGTGGTGACCAATGACAACCCTGACCGCTCGACCGGCCTGTATTGGCAGGTCGATTGGGTGCAATTGGACAATCTTCCGACCGAGACGCCCTATTTCTATGCCCGCTATCGGCAGGAATATCCCGCTGTCGCCGGCCGGGACTATCTGCTGGCCGACCTGAAGGGCAGCGGTTTCTATGTGGGGACGGTCATGTCCGTGACAATGGCTCAGGATGGCTGGTTCGGCGAGGGCGACGACTTCTTCTACATCGACGGCGAGAAAATCCCCAGCTTACAAGGGACTGGAAGCGAAGATTACTTCAACGATGCCTGGGGGTATCGGGTCCGAACCAGCCCCTGGTTTGGCCAGCCCCGCTGGCAAGGCTACACCGCCGGCGATTGCGGCGTCTGCTACCGCTGGCATCTGCTCGATCCGGTGTACTTCAGCAAATCGCTCAAGGTCGCCATCGAGCACCGAGGCAATCTCGAAGACGACACCGCCGGCTTCTACCTGGAGCGGCCCGACTTCTTCAGCAGCGTGGCCTACTGGTATCAAACGGGCAAGCCGAGGACCACGTTCCCGCCGTTGCCGAGCTGGCACGAGCGGCGTGTGCCTTGGCAGCGGCATAACCTCGTCAAGACGTATCGTTACGCCCAAACGTCGGGCAAGGCCAAAGTCAAGGTGGAGACCCAGGGCCTCTTCGGGGCTCGCCCCACGCTCGCCTGGCCCAACGAAGAGCCTGGCGAGGTGTTGACCTTGCCGTTCCAATTGCCGGAAAAAGGCCGTTTCGCCGTGCGCCTGACCGCCGCCAACGGACCCGGCGATGGCACGTATGACGTGGAGATCGACGGCAAGAAAGTCCTGACCATCGACTTCCGCGCGCCGGAGACGGAAGAGGCGGACGTGTCGCTGGGAACCCATGAGCTTGAAAAAGGCGATCACAAGATAGCTTTTCGCGCGGTGGAGAATGCCGAGAAAGTCGGGCCGCTGGCCGTTGAAGTCCTCCGGCTGTTGAAGTTGCCGCCCGAGGCCAAACGCGTCGAGCGTACCCATCACGAGGCCCACTTCATTCGACTGGGCATTGGCCGGGCGCTGTACGCGTACCACCTGGCCTTCGACACGTTGCCCGATTCGCTCCAGACGCTGGTCGATGAAGGCTTCATGCCGGCTCGCTATCTTCGAGACGAAAACAATCTGCCTCTGAAGGCGTGGCGAGAGGGCGACGCAATGGTCGTCGAGAGTCCCGGCAAGGACCACTGGAGACACAGTTGGAAGGGCCTCGACCCCAGACGCTAAAGACGATCACTTGGAATTTCAGGGAGCAAAGAGCGTGACATCATACATTCTGAAAACGTGCGTTTTCCTCGTCGCAGCGATGCTCACATACGGATCAGCGGCGCGAGGCGCTGAGCCGCGGATGGTGGACGTCATTTCGCCGGATGGGGAAAATACGATCACCGTGACGTTGCCCAAGGAAGGTAGCCAAACGCCCCCGACATTTGCCGTCGCCCGCTCCGGGCGAATGGTCATCGAGCCTTCGGCACTGAACGTCATTTTGGCTGGAAGTGGATCATTGACTGGAAGCGCTCGACTTGTTAGCGTTCGAGAGGATCGCCTGGACGAGACGATCACCCTGCTCTGGGGCAAGAGTCGTCTTGTTCGGAACCGATGCTCCCTGGCCCGCCTTCGCCTCAAGAGCGCCGCGGACATTCTTTGGGATTTGGAGCTGCGCGCCTACGATGACGGTGTAGCCTTTCGCTACGGGTTTCCAGAACAAAATGCGCTAGACAGCTTCGTGCTGAAGGCAGAAACGACGGAGTTTCGGCTCAAGGACAATCCATCGATTCTATTCACGACCGTGCCGAGTTTCACCACGTCTCACGAGTCTCTTTATCAGTATAAGCCGTATTTCGAGCTTCCGCCCAAGACTCTGATTGACATGCCGCTATTGGCGGTTTGGTCCGGCGGATTGTCCGCCGCTCTGACGGAAGCGTGCATGCGCGATTTCCCGGGGATGTATCTCGAACGGGCGTCTGATTCTCAGCCGTCTGTCTTGCACGCCCGCCTCTCGCCATTGCCGGGGCGGCCTGAAATGTGCGTCATGGGCCGGACGCCTCACTTTAGTCCCTGGCGGGTCGTGCTCCTTGCGGACAAGGCCGGGCGCCTCTTGGAGAGCAACTTGCTGGTTTGCTTGAACGATCCGCCGCAAGGGGACTTTTCCTGGGCACAGCCTGGCAAGTCCACTTGGCACTGGTGGAACGGGACGGCTGAGGAAGGCTTGCCGTTTCAGTGTGGCATGAACTACGAGACGCACAAGTACTACATCGACTTCTGTGCTCGAAACGGTATCACCTATCATTCCATCGTGGCTGACGACCGGCCTTGGTATCAACAATCCAAGGTCGGCTATGCGCCGGGACCCGACACCGACATCCTGAAACCGCGTCCGGAGCTGGAGTTCGCGAGGATCCTGGCCTACGCCAAGCAGCGTGGTGTCGGGATCCGCCTCTGGGTCCATTGGCGGGCCTTGAACGATCGGCTGGAGGAGGCTTTCACCCAGTACGAACGGTGGGGGATTCGCGGGCTGATGGTGGACTTTCTCGATCGCGATGACCAGGAGATGGTCCAATTTTGCGAGCGAGTTCTGAAGTCAGCGGCCCGACATAAGCTCCACATCCAGTTCCACGGCTCCTACAAGCCGAGTGGCGAACAGCGCACGTTTCCGAATCTCTTCAATCGGGAAGGCGTATTAAATTTAGAGTACCTGAAATGGAGTGATAAATGCACGCCTCAGCACAACGTCAACGTCGCGTATACCCGCTCGCTGGCAGGCCCCACGGATTACCACCTGGGAGGATTCCGCTCCGTCCCGGCGGCGAAATTCAAGCCCCGCAACGCGAATCCCTGTGTCCTCGGCACGCGGTGTCACCATCTGGCACTGTACGTCGTGTACGAAAATCCGATGCCAATGGTCTGCGACGCGCCATCGGCCTATGAGGGACAACCGGGCTTCGAGTTTCTGAAAGAGGTCCCCACAACCTGGGACGAAACGCACTTTCTGGCGGGCGAGGCGGGCGAGTTCGTGGTCGTCGCCCGGCGCAAAGGAACAACCTGGTATCTCGGCGGGATCACAAACGACACCTCGCGCCAAATTGCTGTCCCGTTCGACATCCTGGGAACCGGCAGATATGAGGTCAGAGTGTTCGCCGATGGCTCCCTAAGCGATGAAGACCCCAACGCGATCCGGATCGAACGTCAAACACTCACAGCCACTGAGTTTCTTAAAGTGACTATGGCGTCCGGCGGAGGATTCATCGCGAGAGTCTCGCCCACGCCCACCGGTGAGGGACGGTAGTCAATTCGCAACGGTCACTACCGCCGCTATGGTTGCGCGCACGGTCATGGCTGCGTTCTCAACGTCGCACTTTTCCGGCGTGTCTGCCTCCGCGTGATAATTTGGGTCCCCGTAAGGGAAGGAGCCAATATTGATAATAGCGGCGGGGTAACCGGCCAGAACGAACGAGCCGTCGTCGTCGCCGGGCCGGGCTCTTTTGACTGCCCGTTGTTCCAAACCGATGGAATACCGCGTGTTCACCTTCGCCATCAGCTCGGCGAGACGCTCACCCTCTGGTTTGGTATATGCGGTCACGTTGGTCTTCTTGCCTGCGGCGGTCTCCTCCGCCGTCTTGACTCCAATGCCATCCATGTTGAAGACGGCTACGATATTATCACCGCGCGACTTTGCTTTCTGCGCCGCGATCTTGCTGGTCCACGGCGTGTGTTCCTCGTTACAAAACAGAAAGCGGATCGTACTCTCGGGCCGGTAGTCTGCGAGAACACGCGCCATCTCCAGCACACCGGCGGTTCCTATGGCGTTGTCGTTAGCCCCCGGAGAATCAATCCAGCTTTGCGAGTCCTTGTGAGCGAGCACCATGATGATCCTGTCGGGATGCGAGCGACCTTTCTTTTCAGCATAGAGGTTATACGCCGTATACCAGGGATCTTCGGGCTTGGGCGGGGAGTACTGAGCGTGCTTCGGCTTGGTCGTGTCGCGACGAAACGCCTGGACCCGCACACCTTCTCGCTCGACGTGATATCCCCACGCTTCCAATTGGCCCGCAAGGTAATCGTCGGCCTCGTAGAGCGTGTTCTTTTCATGGCCGAGCAAGGTCAGGTTCAGCTTCCGATAGGGCAGTGGGTC
>CAYZAH010000079.1:0-10379 GCA_964475805.1 uncultured Pirellulales bacterium
TACAGTGACACGGCCCATTTCAACAGTGTGGACGCTTCTCTTTGGTTTATCAACGCCGCTTTTCAGTTTCTGGCGGCCACCGGGGACTCGGAAACCTTCACGCGGGAACTCGTGCCGAAGATTCGCTGGATCGTTGAATCTTACCAGAAGGGTACGCGGTTCGGGATTCATGCCGACGCCGACGGATTGATCGTGGCCGGCGACGAGCACACGCAACTCACCTGGATGGATGCCAAGTGTGACGGCGTCGCGTTCACACCAAGATATGGCAAGGCCGTCGAAGTCAACGCCCTGTGGTACAACGCCCTTCGTCTCTTGGCGGAATTCTATGCCAGCCGGAACGAAAAAGACGCCGGATATTTCACAACTATGGCCGATAAGGTCCAGACCGGCTTTTGCAGATACTTCTGGAACGATGGTAAAAGTCATCTTAACGACTACGTCCTGCCCGACGGTTCTATCGATGACCGGCTTCGCCCCAACCAGGTATTTGCGGTTAGCCTGAAGTTCTCGCCGCTGTCATTGGACCAGCAGAAATTGGTTGTTAGCGCCGCTCAAGAACGGCTGCTGACCCCTTACGGCCTGCGAACTCTCGATCCGCTGGAGCCAGACTACAAAGGCGAGTACACCGGTCCATTGCGCCAGCGCGACGAGGCGTATCATCAAGGCACGGTGTGGGCGTACCTGATCGGACCCTTCGTCGAGGCTTATTTGAAGGTCAACGCATTCAGCAGGGAGAGCAAGAAGCAAGCGGCGGAATTTCTTCAACCTCTGCTGAGACATCTGACGGGAGATGCTTGCCTTGCAAGTGTCTCGGAGATATTCGACGGTGACGCTCCTCACAAACCGAAGGGATGTTTCGCCCAGGCCTGGAGCGTCGCCGAACTACTCCGGGTCTACCGGCTGGTGCACAACTTGTGAAATACGGGTTGCCTTAGCACTTCAACTCTTCGCGGATCAGGCAGCCGTCGTTTGGGCAGAAGGCGCGGAGGTTCTGTTCGGGAGTGCCGGGGGGGACTTCGCAGCCGGGCATCAAGATGAACTTGCCCGGGACGGCAGCCAGACATTCGCGGGCGGCTTGAGCTACCTCTTCGGGCGTGCCCTCCAACAGGACTCCCGCCGGGTTGAAGTTGCCGCACAATGTCACGTCAGGACCCGCAAGCTCTCTTGATTTCTCAAGAGGGACCATCCAGTCCACGTCAATAATATCCGTGCCGCTCTTGGCCATGTCTTGGACGATATTGGAAATGTTGCCGCAAACGTGGAGCTTGGCGGCAGCTCCGGCCTCGTGAATAGCGGCGATCAGCTTCTGCTCCAGGGGCAAGACAAGCTGAGCATACATCGCAGGCGAAATCAGACTCGCCGCCGAATCGCCGATTCCCACCATGTCCGCCCCGGCCTCGATCTGGGCAAGGGCGAAGGCAATCTGGTTCTGGATAATCGTCTTGCCCGCCTCGGCAAAGACTTGAGGCTCATCGATCAGGTCCAGCATGGCGTGTTCGATGCCTCGCAAGTCCGCATATTCGGCCAAGGGACCTTCCACCCAACCGAGGACGCTGTGTGTCGAGCCGACCTCAGCCGCCATCTTCCGTACGCTCTCGATCCGCTGTCGGGTCCGCTCGGCCCGGCAGATATTGAACGGCTTGATCCGCGAGGTATCGCCTCGCGTCTTTATCAGCACGTCTTTGGGGTGTCCGACTCCCTCCGGCGGATACTCAAATTCCATCCCGTAAGCCGATGCCTCGCGCCAGGGGTCGCTGATGGCGCTGATCTGGTCCAGATTGAGCGCGCGAGTCACCGCAAGCTGCGATTCCACCAGGACGTCTCCATCGAGATAGTAATCTCGGTACGTGCGTCCGATGAAATGAGCGGCCCACGCCATGAGAATCGGGGTCACAGCGGGACGGTCGTACGAATCACCTTTGAGAATCGCATATATTCGTTCTTTCGGTATCATAGATCTCCTCGGTCAGAAATCGGATATTCTAAGCTTTGGATCGCATCGACTTATTAGCTAAGGCCAGGAACGACGTCTTGATCTGCTCGAACGTCGGGTGAATGCCGGAGGTTCGTCGGGAATTAAGCATGACGACATAATCACAGCCGGACGGAATCTGCTGCTGACATTGACGGAACGCCTCCCGTAACAGACGTTTGAAGCGGTTTCGTGTCACGGCGTTGCCGGCGGATTTACCGACCGAGACGCCCAGGCGCGGATAACCGCAATCGTTCTCCGCCACATAAAGTGCCAACAACCCGTTGCTGAAGCGCCGACGATGAGCCAAAACCGCCCTAAACTGGCGATTGCTCACAAGCCTCTTTTTCTTTGGAAAGGAAAGCCGCTTCATCACAAGCATTATGAACCCACGCGTATCAGGGGCGTTGCGGGCCGTGGATATTGTCGGCCTCTTCCTGTCGTGACAATACCTCGGCACTCAACTGTCGTCGAGCCTCGCGACAATCCAAAACGCCCACGGACTTGTCTTCACTGCTCGATGATACCACCGGCAAGTGCTCGACGTCAAAATGTTTTGCCGTCTCGAAGGCTTCGGCCAGCGGGGTCTCAGAGGTGACTTTTGCAACAATCGGCTCGGCGACGTCCATCGCCAGCAGCCAATCGTGCAACTCCTGATTCGCAAAGGTATTTCGTATGCTGTCGATGGTCATCGCCCCGGTAACAGTGTTGTTCTTGTCCAGCACGGGATAGAAGAAGTTCTTGGTCCGCCCGAAGATTTTGATGATCTCCCTGACGGGCGTG
Source organism: uncultured Pirellulales bacterium (assembly GCA_964475805.1). Lineage (GTDB taxonomy): Bacteria > Planctomycetota > Phycisphaerae > Sedimentisphaerales > Anaerobacaceae > JAFGTG01. Next base: position 2,759 of record CAYZAH010000079.1, read on the forward strand.
TGGTCCGGGATGGTGACGTGCTGGGTGTCCATGACGTCGGCAACCGTGTAGGTCTTTATCAAGTCCTCCTCGGTAATATTCATGCCGATCTCCCCGGCCTTCTTGACCCCGAGCTTTACAAACGGCGGCCCGATGATCTGCACCAGAAAGGTGGTGGAGGTTACAATCAGAATAATAGCTTCCCCAATGGTGCCGCCAAACCGCTCGCTGGCCAGTATCGATAGACCTATCGCCACGCCCGCCTGGCTGAAAAGGCACAGACCGAGGTACCTTCTGACTTTCTCCGGCGCCTTGGAGACGTAGGAGCCAAACCAACTGCCGCTGATCTTGCCCAAGGTCCGGCCGAATACGTAAACCACCGCCAGAACGATGATCCACGCGGGAATACCGGTTACTTGCAACCTCGCGCCGACAAGCACGAAAAACAAGACATAGATTGGAGGTGAAAATTTCACCACAACGTCAAACACGTCTTTGCTACGCCTCGGCAGGAAATTCACCAGGGTCGCGCCCAGAGTCATTGTCGTCAGAATGGCTTCCACGCGCAAGAGGATGGACAGACCAACTCCGAGCATGATCGACGATAGAGTGAAAGCCAGCACCTTATCCGGGTCTTCGATGCGTCCGGCTATGAAAACAAGAATCAGCCCGATGCCGAGTCCCAGGGCAACCGCTCCGAAGATCTCCCAGAAGGGCATCAGGAGATTCATCGCCCAGTTGCCTCGCCCGCCGCCTAACAAGACTGCGGCAAAACTGCCGGCGAAGCCGTAAAGCAAAAGCGCCAGCCCGTCGTCCAGCGCGACAATGGCCAGGATCGTCCGGGTCAGAATTCCCCTGGTCTTGTACTCCCAGAGGACATCCACGGTGGCTGCCGGCGCCGTGGCCGAAGATATTGCCCCCAACACGACGCCCATCGCCAGCGAACGGTGCACGTCATGCGTGAAGAGATACGCCCCCACCGTGGTGAGCAAGCCGACCATCAGAAAAGCAAATACACCCTCGGAGATCAGGATAACGAGAAATTGCCTCCCGTAACGTCTGAACATGTCAAGCTCGAGCTCCCGTCCTATCGTGAAGCCGATGATGCCCAGTGCGAGCATATTGAACGGGGACAGACTCATCACAACGTCGATGTCTACGATGTTGAGGGCCGAGCCTCCGAGAAGCAGGCCGATGACGATATACCCAACCACTTGGGGGATATGGAGTTTCTGGAAGAGGCGCGCTCCGGCTGTGCCGAAAAAGACCGCTATCCCCAATAGGAGTATGAGATTCAAATGCACAGGGGTATTCATCGTGGCCTCCATTCCGCGACAACCTGCCCCTTCCGTTGTCCCCGTTCTTCCGGACGCGAGAGAATCTGACAGATGGTCGATGGATACAGCGAGGTCATGACGGCGCTACGGAGCCTGCCGGACTTGAATCCACCTTCTCCTTTTCCTTCTTGCTTCGCCTCTTGCTCCTTTTTGTCTCGATGACTTGTCGTCTTCGGAAAACTTCTATATCGACGCGTTCTTTGGCTTTGGCCACGTCGAGGAGGCCTATTGGCACGTTTCCGTCGCTCTGCTCTATAACCACCACCTGGTCCATGTTGAGCTCGTACATCCGGTCGAGAATCTCTTTCAACCCGGTGGTCGAGAACACTTTTTCCTCGATCGGCCTCATCACGTCGGAGACGAGCAGCCAGGCCCAGGCGTCCGGATTGCTCAACAGGTCCTTCATCGCATCCAGCGACAGAATTCCGATCATCTCATTGTCACGGTTGACAACGGGATAGATCAGAAACTCATTCTCAACGAAGATGTGAGCCGCCTTGGTGATGGGCTGGTTCTCCGCCAAGGTGATCACGTCCCTCTCCATCACGTCCGCGACGGTCAACGATTCGATCACGTCCTCTCGGGTCACGTTGCGTCCCGACTCGCCGCTCAGCTTTATGGCCAATTTGACCATCGGAGGCCCGAACAACTGAACAATCAGAGTCGTCGCGGCGATCCCGAAAATAATCACGTCACCCAACATGAGATTTCCATCGACGGGCACGCCGCTCAAGTAATGGCTCGCCATGATGGAAAGGCCGATGGCTACGCCTCCCTGAGCAAACAGGCCCATGCCGAGAAATCGTCTGACCACCGGCTCACTGTGCGTGAGTCTTGCGCCGATATAGGCTCCGCCCATCTTTCCCAAGCTCCGGCAGACGACATAGATGATGACAATATACCAGAGCCAGCCGGGCATCTGGGTGATGGACAATCTCGCCCCGGCCAGCACGAAGAACAGTACGTAAATCGGGGTGGACGAACCTCGCACGGTCTCGAACAGACTGGCACTTCTTTTCGGAAGCATGTTGACCAAAAAGCAGCCCATCGCCATGGAGGTGAGAATCACGTCCATACTCGCGTAAAGGGCGATGGTGATCATTAGCAAGAGAAGCCCAATTGCGAAGGCGAAGTTCCTGTGCAGCAGCTTGACTCTCAGCAGAAGGAAACGCAGGGCCATCGCGCCGGCAAAAGCCAGAACGACCGTGCCCAAAAGCTCCAGCGAGACCTTGCCCAGTTCCTTCACGGCCGAATCGGAGACTCCCGCGATCGTTTTCACGAAGCCCGTTGCCAAACCGTAGAGGATCATGGCAAGAGCGTCGTCCAGCGCGACAATCGCCGTCAAGGAGGTGGTCAAGACGCCTAACGAGCGATATTCCCATAGCACGTCAATCGTCGAAGCGGGGTCCGTCGCCGAAGCCACGGCTCCGAACACCACCCCAGCCCCAAGAGCAACGGTAGCATTGTGGAAAACGAAGTACATGAACAGACCCGTGGAAATGCCGACGAGCAAGAACGCCGCCAGTCCCTCGCCGAGAAGAATGGCGGAAAACTGGCGGGCGTATTTCTTGAAGTTTTCGGCCTTAAGCTCACCACCGACCAGAAAACCGATGATGCCCAAGGCAAAAATGGTGAACGGCTGAAGAGCCACGACGTCCGAGTGTTTGACTAACTTGAGACCGTTGTCGCCGACGATCAAACCGATGATAATAAATCCCACCACCTGGGGTACGCGGAGCCTCTGGAAGAACGAGGCGCCGACCAGTCCCCCCAGGATGCTGAGCCCCAAGACGAACAACATACTGAAGTCGATGCCTTCCATGAGACCTATTTCTCCGCGTCCACCAGAATACGATAGAAAGTTTTCGGATCGGACGCGCTCATAAGCGCGTCACGCAGATCGTCGTCCTTGAATCTCAAGCTCAGGGAGGACAACAGCCTTAAGTACTGCACGTGCTGACCCTGCCCGGCGGCGATCATAAAGAGCAAACGAACGGGCACACCGTCCAGCGATTCGTAGTCCGTCAGAGGATTCCGGCAAATCCCCACGCACATCACGGGGCCCGTCACGGAAGCTAAACGCACGTGAGGAACTGCAATCCCCATCCCGATGCCTGTACTCATCAGCCCCTCTCGATAGAAGATGGCTTTGAGCAGGGCGTCGCCGTCCTGAATTTCGGAAGCTGTTGCGAGGCACTCGGCCAACGTTTCGAGAGCCTCTTTCTTGGTGGCGGATTCCAGAACCAAGACCCGCTCCGGGGCCAAAACGTGAGAAAGCTCGATTTCCTTCAGCATTTGTCCGTATCTTCTTTCTTTGAAAGATTATTGAAAAATCCACCCTCGTTCAGAACAGGACCGGGAATATAGCTTTCCACGGACATTTTCTGACTGAGCAAGGAGATCGATGAATGGGCCGCCTGGCAAAAATGTGCGCGTACCGGCACTACACGATCAATCTATCAGAAAAGATGTAAAATAGCCATCGCATCGGTTTTGTCAAACTAAATTTTCGCGCAAAACCGAATTGTTGCCCTGAGGCGCCGAGAACGACCCGGGCAGGAACCCACGGCCGCGCCGCTATTTGGCCTCGGCGGTCACGCCGGGCCACTGGTCCGTCCGAAACGGCGAGGCCGGAAGTCCTTCCTTATTATAGAGATTGCAGACAGGATTGTTCGCCCAAGCATAACGAACGGCGACGGGTTCAGGAACTTGATCGCTGCTGACAACCACCGTGTCGCCCTCGATCTTGGCATCGGCCCAGACGAATTTGCGGTCCGATCCGGCTATGGCGAAGCCCTTCAACGGCTCATCGTCACGAGCCATAAGGCCGCTGCCAATGTCGTCGAAATGAAGGATGATCTGGTTGCCCTTGACCTCCATCGACTTATAAAGAGGCCCGGAATAGACTATTTTCTCGCCGTAAGTCGTGGCCAATGCCCACAATGCCAGTCTCTTGCCGACGTCCTGTTTGTCTTTCGGATGGATGTCGTTCGCCTCGCCGATGTCGATAATGGTAGCCATCCCGGTGTTGGGTAGAGACAAGGTCATAAACTGGGCCTCGCGCAGCTCCGCCCAGTCGCTTTCGCCCGGATCGGGCTTGACAGCCTGGAAGTTGGCCAACTGCACGAAAAGGAAAGGAAAGTTGCCCTCTCCCCAGTCGGCGCGCCAGTTCTTGATCATAGCGGGGAACAGCTTGCGATACTGGTACGCCCGCCCGGCGTTCGATTCGCCCTGGTACCATATGGCGCCCCGGATGCTGAACGGAATAAGCGGGGCAATCATCGCATTGTACAGACCCGACGGCGAATGGGGATGCCCCGGGCCAAACGGCGCACTCGGCCGGCGAGGCGGATTCTTTCCCTCGGCCCTCGCCTTTTCGGCAGCTTGCTTCCATTGTTCCAGCTTCTGCTCGTATTCCTGTTTTGCCTGGGGGTATCTTTTGACCGCCGCGTCGTAACGGTCCAAAATGGGCTTGAAATCCGTGTCGGATTTGAGCACGCCCCGCCGGGTCCACGCCTCGGCGGGTGTTCCACCCCACGATGTATGGATCAGACCGACGGGCACGCCGAGCTTTTGGTATAGCTCTCTTCCGAAAAAGTAGCCTGCCGCCGAGAAGCCGGGCACCGTCTCCGGGCTGCACAGCGTCCAATTGCCCTTGCAATCCGCCTGCGGCTCCTGGGCAACCTCGCGCTGGACCGTGAACAGACGGATGTTCGGATAGTTCGCCGCCGCGATTTCTTCCTTTGCATTGTTGGATGATTGTACCGACATCTGCATGTTTGACTGTCCCGAGCAAACCCAGACCTCACCGACCAGGATGTTCTTGATCGTGATGGTATTCTTGCCGGTCAGCGTCATCTCGTAAGGACCGCCCGCTTTCGGGGGATTCATTTTATACACCCATTTGCCGTTTCGGCCGGCGGTCACCCCCCACTTCATATTATGCCAACTCACGCTGACCAGGACCTCTTCATCCGGATCGGCCCAGCCCCAGATCGTGGCTTTCTGACCCTGTTGCAAGACCATGTTGTCCCCGATAATCGCCGGCAGCCGAATATCTGCAAGGCTCACGCCGGCGACTGCCAGCAACAGGACTACGGAAAGGACAAGAATAACCGGCTTGCACAAACTGGTTCGCTCGCAATTCATCTTTTTCAACTCCTTTAACTACTAACTACGCGATCACAATGCGACCTGAGCGCGTCAATGCAGCAACCTCCGCCGCTGGGCTGCATCGGCGAACACAACTGTCGCCATTTAATCAAATCCGTCTTGAGAATGCAAGAGCGATCTGGTACACTTGGTTTTGGAATCTCGAATCTGAAATCCTGGATAGCCGTGAACCTCTGGCAGAAAGGCAGTGAAAGTCATGTCGAAGCTCGTATCCCTTATTGTTGTGCTCGCGGGGGCATCTGCCGCTTGGCCCGCGGAGCCTTTTCGTCTGGTTTTGACCGATGTTGAACACAACGTCTACAAGGAAACGGCACATATTACCAGCAGCGAGGTCACGCCGGATTGCCCCGTCACCTGGTCGGTACGCAAGGACGTTCTTCACGGAGGCAAACAGGACGGCGTCGAGGTCATCGAAGTCGACAATGGCAAGCTCCACTTCACCGTAGTCCCCACACGCGGGATGTCCATCCAACGTGTGGTCATGGGTGATCTGCGCCTCGGCTGGGATTCGCCCGTCAAGAGCCTGGTGCATCCGAAATACATGAATCTGGAATCGCGCCAGGGATTAGGCTGGCTGGAAGGGTTTAACGAATGGATGGTACGGTGCGGCCTCGAGTTTTTCGGCGCGCCCGGGACCGACGAGTTCGTCGACAACACGGGCATGAAATCCACGATGGACTTAACGCTCCACGGCAAGATCGGCAATACCCCCGCCTCCAGGGTGGAGGTGGTCGTCGAGCGTGACGCTCCCTATCGCATCGCCGTTCGCGGTTTGGTGGAAGAGACCGCTTTGCACGGCCCGAAGCTCGAAATACGAACCCAAATCTCCACAACGCCCGGCGCGAGCACTTTCCAAGTCTCCGACACGATTACCAATCGCAGCGCCGTCGAGCAGGAGTTCGGCATCCTTTATCATAGCAACTATGGCCCGCCGCTATTGGAGGAAGGCGCCAGATTCCTCGGGCCTGCGCGCCAAGTCACGCCGATCAACGAGCACGCCGCCCGGGACGTGTCGAACTACAACGTCTATCGTGCGCCGAAAGCAGGGTTCTCCGAGCAGGTCTATTGTCTGCGCTTGTGGGCGGATGAAGACGACCGGACGATGGTGATGCTGCGCAACGCCTCCGGCGATAAGGCGGTCTCGCTGGCCTATTCCATCAAGGAGCTTCCCTTCTTTACGCTGTGGAAGAACCCGGTGGCTCATGAGGATGGGTACGTGACGGGTCTGGAGCCGGGCACGGGCTTCCCACGCAACCGGTCCGTCGAGCGACAGTTCGGCCGCGTCCCCAAGCTGGACCCGCATCAGAGCCGTTCTTTCACCATCGACTTCGCGCTGCACGTTGGCAAGGAGCAAGTCAACGCCGTAGCGGACGAAATCGCACGCATCTGGGCCGGCCGGCAAACTCACGTTGATAGGACCCCTTTGGCCGCCGAGAAGTCGGATCTGGATGATATCATCAAAGCGGCCAAGACCTGGCGTCCGTCCTTCCAGTCTTGGTATGGCCAGCCGGCGCCGAATTTCGCCCTGACCGACCTGACCGGTAAGGAGCACAAACTCAGCGACTTCAAAGGCAAGAACGTCTTGGTCGTCTTCTGGGCAACCTGGTGCGGACCCTGCCGGATGGAAATCCCCCATCTGATCGAGCTGCGAAACACGGTCAGCGAGGGCGAGTTGGCCATGTTAGCCATATCGAACGAAAATCCGACCCTGGTCAAAAACTTCGTCGCTAAGGCAAAAATCAACTACACGGTCTTGATCGACCAAGGCAACCTGCCCGCTCCGTACAACGCGGTGAATGCCATTCCGAGCGGCTTCTTCATAGACCGCCAGGGCAGGATCAAGCTCGCCACGACGGGTCTTGTCTCGCTGAAGGAAATCAAAGCCATCCTCGATGCCGAGTAGATACTCGGAATATCCGGATGATTTAGTCTCCACCCGAATTGCTGGTACTACGCGACCACGGTAAGACCGGATCTTTCTGTTACGATAGTACTGTCAGGCCATGTCACGCGGGCGGTGATATAATGCTTGCCCGGGACGAGTTTTGTCGTATCTGAGCGAAGGACGAAGTGGTGGGGCATCTGCATTTTGACGTAGCCCCCCTTTTTCGCGTATCGTTGCATCCGAACCC
>CAYZAH010000080.1:0-10357 GCA_964475805.1 uncultured Pirellulales bacterium
ATAACCATCGCCGACATCATGGGTAAAGGAGTCCCCGCCGCACTGATGATGAGCTGGTTCCGAGGCGCCATCCGCGGGTGCACGGACGGTTTTCGAGAGATCCTGCAGAGCGAAGCCAGCGTCAAACACGAGAAGAACGCCGGCCTGATATCGGCGAAGAGAACCATAAACACCATAAAGAAATTCAACGACATCACCTGCGATGAATGCCGGGACGGTGAGTTCATTAGTTTGTTTTATGCGAGCATCGACGCCGAAGAGAAGACCATTACCTACTGCAATTGCGGCCACGAGCCGACCATCCTGATAAGAGACGGTAATGCGACCGATCTGGCAAAGGGCGGTCTTGTCCTCGGGGTCGATAGAAAAGCGGAGTATGAGGTTGAGACCGTCGAGCTCAAGAGCGACGATTGTCTGTTGTTTTATACGGACGGCCTGACTGACGCGGTCAACTTTCACAACGATCTGTGGGGCAGAGAAAAGCTGTTGGCGACCACCAAAAGATTCACGGCGGACACGTCCGAGCAGATGGTCAAGAATATTCTCGGCTACCGCAGGCGATTCGTCGGACTGGCCCGCCAGGCGGATGATACGAGCATGGTCCTGGTCAAGGTAGGGTAGAAGAAGAATAATAAGTGCCTGAAGTTGGAAGTGACTAAAGTGCCAAATATATTGTCGATTTACGATTTACGATTTACGATTTGAAATCGGCAAGCGGCAACCGAAAATCGGCAATCTCAAATTAGCTCACTTTAGTCACTTTGAACTCCCAGAACGGAGCTGGCTCCATCATTAGGCTGACTCAATATGGCTGACCTAATCGTTACAATCGACGGCCCCGCGGCCAGCGGCAAGAGTACGGCGGCCCGGCTCCTGGCCGAACAGCTCGGCGCGAGCTTTCTGGATACCGGCGCGATGTACCGGGCGGTCACGCTGGCGGCGATGGAATCCGGCGCCGATTTGAGCAACCAGCAAGAATTGCTCGGCGTTCTGGAAAAGCACAAGTTCCAGTTTTCCGTCCGGGCCGGCCGGATGTTCGTCAGCATAGATGATGTCGATGTAACCGAGAAGATTCGCCGGCCCGAAGTGACCGCCAACGCTCGCTATATTGCTTCGGCGCCGAAAGTGAGAGAGAAGCTCGTGGAAATGCAAAGACGGTTCGCCGCGGAACAGGGCCAGATCGTGACCGAGGGCCGCGACCAGGGGACCGTAGCCTTTGCCGACGCCGACGTGAAGTTCTACCTGACAGCCGATCCGGCCGAGCGGGCGAAAAGGCGACAAGCGGAACTCGGAGGTGCGAATGAGAGCCTCAAAGAGATACAAAAGGCCATCGAAGAACGCGACAAGAGCGATCAGGCCCGAGACGTCGGGCCGCTGAAGCCGGCTGAAGACGCGATCGTCGTGGATACCACGAATATGAACGTTGAGGAGGTGGTTGAAAGACTCCTCAGGCTTGTGAAAGAGACATGTTCAAAGAGAAACTAAAGGCAAAATGGTTCTGGGTGGGGCGCGGAATCTGCCAGGTGTTTTGCATTGCGTTCTTTCGCGTTCGCTCTTCCGGCAGAGATCATATCCCCAGGAAAGGGGCCTTTGTCATGATCTGCAACCATCAGAGCTATCTCGATCCCATCCTTTGCGGGATTACGTCACATCGGCGATTGGGCTATCTCGCCCGCGAATCACTTTTTTCCAACTGGTTCTTTGGGAGGGTGATTTCTTCCGTCGGAACGATGCCGGTTAAGCTGGGCGAAGCAGACATATCCGCCATGAGGAAAGTAATCGCCAAGCTCAAAAACGGTGAGGCAATATGCCTCTTTCCGGAGGGGACGCGCTCGATGGACGGACGGATTGACCGGTTCAAGCCGGGCTTCGGTTTGCTGTGCCGGCGGGGCAACGCGGCCATCGTGCCCGCCATTGTGGACGGGGCTTTCGAATGCTGGCCGAGGCACCAGAAGCTGTTTTCACGCGGCCCGATTTGGGTCCGCTTCGGCAAGCCCATATCCGCTGAGCAGGCGAAGAAGATGGGCGACGAATTGCTGGCCGACGTTCTGACCGATACACTTCGCCGGATGCAGAACGAGACCCGAATCAAGCACGGCAAAGATCCCTACGACTACTGACCTGAGCTTCCTGACGGCATTGAGACAAGAGCGTCCTGAAGGAAAGATTGGTCTTGACGGCGCGGCTCGTTGGGGTTAACCTTGCACACACAATCCGGTATCTTCCACCAAAAAAGAAAGGGTAGCTTATGGACGGTAGAGCGGAAAAGCACACACCGAATTTGTCGCGAAGAGATTTCATTAAGACGTCAGCAGCATTGGGGGCGGGCACGTGGGCCTTGGGTGCGAGCCGGATTTATGCCGGCGGGTCCGACAAGATTCGCCTCGGGCTGATCGGCTGTGGCGGGCGCGGCACGTACGACACGACGAACTGCTTGAACTGTGCCCCGAACGTTGAACTCGTGGCGATGGGCGACCTGTTCAAGGACCAACTGGACCGATGCCGCCAGCGTCTTACGAATGCGAAAGACCTGGCGGGGAAGGTGAAGGTCACCGACGAGACGTGTTTCGTCGGGTGGGACGCGTACAAGAAGGTCCTCGGCTGTGACGTGAATCTGGTCATTTTGACGGAGCCTCCTCATTTTCGCGCTCAGCATTTGCGAGCCGCCATCGAGGCGGGTAAGCACGTGTTTGCAGAAAAGCCGGTGGGAGTCGATCCGGTGGCGGTTCGCTCGGTGATTGAGTCGTCGAAAATGGCGGACGATAAGGGCCTGACGATTGTCGCCGGGACGCAAAGCCGGAGAATGGCGCACCTGGTCGAAGGGATGAAACGGATTCACAGCGGAGTCATCGGCCGGATCACGGGCGGCCAGTGCCTCAGAATCGGCGGAGGTATGCTCACGTGGCACGAGGATACAATGCAGCGCCAGCCGGGTTGGTCCGACATGGAATGGCAGATTCGGCGCTGGCTGTTTATGACCTGGCTCAGCGGCGACTTTATCGCTGAGATGCACGTGCACAATCTGGACAGAATGAATTGGGCCTTGGACGCTCATCCGGTCCAGTGCATGGCTCTCGGCGGGCGACAAGTCCGGACAGCGCCGGAATACGGCAACGTCTACGATCATTTTTCCGTCGAGTATGAGTATCCCGGCGGCGTTCGTATCGAGTATATGGGCGCCCAGATGGACAAGGTCACTTATCGCCAGGATGCACGGATCATCGGCACGAAAGGTCGGGCCTATACACACGAGGGCGGCTTCATCATAGAAGGTCCCGAGCCGTTCAGATATGAAGGGCCTAATCCGAGCCCCACCATAAAGCAGCACGCCGATCAGATCGCCGCGATTCGCGCGGGCGAGCATCTCAATGAGGGCAAGCGCGTCGCAGAAAGTTCGTTGACGTGCATCATGGGTCGGATGAGCGCGTATACGGGCCGGGCGCTGAAATGGGACTGGGTAATGAACGCCTCGAAGCTGGACCTGCGCCCGCCAGAGTATAAGTTTGGCGATTTGCCTCTGAGGCCGGTTGCCAAGCCGGGCGAGACGCCGCTTGTCTAACGATTTAAGTCCATGACCGCTTGTTGAAAGGTGTGTAATCTATGAATGATGAAAGAAGGAAAGAAACGTCGAATTTATCGCGAAGAGATTTTATGAAAACATCGGCGGCGCTGGGCGCAGCCGCGTGGGCATCGGGCGCGAGCCGGATGTATGCCGCCGGCTCGGACACGATTCGCGTCGGCCTGATCGGCTGCGGCGGGCGAGGCACACATGACACGGGCAACTGTTTGAATTGTGCCGAAGGCGTCGAGCTTGTGGCGATGGCGGACCTTTTCGAGGACCGGCTGAAAAGCTCGCTCGAACGTCTCAGGAAGAGCGCTGCCGGCAAGGTCAAAGTTACTGACGACACGTGCTTCATTGGGTGGGACGCCTACAAGAAGCTCTTGGCGCTGGATGAGGTGGATTTGGTTGTCTTGACTCAGCCGCCGCATTTTCGGCCCATGCACTTACGGGCGGCGATCGAAGCCGGTAAGCACGTTTTCATGGAAAAGCCCGTTGGCGTGGATCCCTTCGGTGTACGCTCGGTGATGGCGTCCGGGGACTTGGCGGCCGAGCGAAACCTGACGATCCTGGCCGGCACACAAATGCGCCGAATCGCCCATTTGATGGATGGAGTCGACCGAATCCAGGAAGGTCAGATCGGCATGATCACGGGCGGCCAGTGTGTCAGGATCGGAAGCGGAATGACCACGTGGGGGCCGCAACAGCGCCAGCCCGGCTGGACGGAGATGGAATGGCAGTTGAAACGGTGGTTGTTCATGACCTGGCTCAGCGGAGATTTCATCACCGAGATGCACGTACACAACCTGGACATCATAAACTGGGTCATGGACGCCCATCCGGTGCAGTGCATCGGCCTTGGCGGCCGGCAGGTCCGGACCGCCCCGAAATTCGGCAACGCCTACGATCACTTCACCGTGGAATACGAGTATCCCAATGATGTGCGGGTTGAATACATGGGGGCGCAAATCGATCACGTCTCCGACAGGTGCGATCAACGGATTGTGGGAACAAAGGGAAGGGCCTACCTCGACTTCGCCAACGCCATCATCGAAGGCGAAAGACCCTACAAATACGACGGGCCGGCCTGGAATCCGGAACTTCGCCAGCACGCGGACCAGATAGCCGCGATCAGGGAAGGCAAGAAGCTCAATGAAGCCAAACGGGTCGCCGAAAGCACGTTGACGTGTATCATGGGTCGGATGAGTGCCTATACGGGCCGGGCGCTGAAATGGGACTGGGTGATGGACGCCTCGAAGCTGGATCTGCGTCCTGAGGCGTATAAGTTCGGTCCCGTTCTGCCGAAAGAATTGTCGGAGGTGGCCATGCCGGGCCAGACGCCGTTGGTTTGACGTGATAGATTCAGCGTTCTATGTCAGCCCGAGTCGAAGTGTTTGCGAAGGAAGGGAAGAAATTCCTTGTGAGAATCCGGGCAGGGATTGATATTGCGGCGAAGATACTTCTTGCTGTCTCGCTTGTGTTTGGGGCTGGATGCGCTAAGACGTGCAAGTATCAATACAATCCCAATACGGCGTTGATAGACACCTGGGAAGACTCAAGGCATAGGGAGCCTTTTCCCTTCGCCTACGCGGCTGTCTATAGAGATGGTTGTACGGAACTGCGTTTTGTAGCGGCACATCATGGTTCGGATGAAACTACGTTCCAGCTTATCAAGAACGAATTTGAACACCACACCCCGAAATGCGTTGTTCTGGAAGGCTTTTCGTCGGAAGAGGGCTTTTCGCCTCAGGCACATATAGAGCGGACGAGAAAGAGAAACCTCGCAGAACGGAGCGAGAGTGGGTATGCCATGAAGCTCGCTGTAGAAAGAGGTATTCCATTCATCGGTGGAGAACCGTCGAACAGGCAAATGCTAAACCAAATCCTCGAAGCAGGGTACACTGCGAAAGACCTTCAGGGTTTTGAGGCGTTGCGCACCATCACAGGAGGGCCGGGGATCGTCACGGACGGTAAGATTACTCTCGGGGGCTTACTTTCTTCCTTCATTCAAAACTACGGCATTGCGGACCGCTCACTCACGATGACTACTGAGGAGGAATTCTATCAGTGGTATAAACAAAGGTACGGACGAGAGTATGATGAAAAGAAAAGCGGTTCCGAAGAAGAGAGTACATTTTCAGATAGCTTCTTCAAGGCACACGTGAAGATTCGAGACGCTAACATAGTTGGCACGATAGCAACTGCACTGACTGAGTATGACAGAGTGCTTGTGGTTTATGGCGCCGGGCACCGGATGGAGTTGGAAAGAGTACTACAGGATATGCTTGGTAAGCCCAAGCTGCTGACAACCCATACATTTGAATAGGCTAAAGGAGAATCTTATGAAACGCTACGTGACGGCAATCGCTGTACTGGTCGGAGCCGCGATTCTGTTGGCCGCAACCGTCGGAGTAGGTGGAGAATCGGCCGCGCCGGTCGTGCCGAAAGAGAAGACGATGCTCTGGAACGGCAAGGATTTCACGGGCTGGAAGCGGTTCCTGCGCGATCCTTCCGCCGACGTGTCGAAGACCTGGTCGGTCACGAACGGGCTGCTTCGCTGCGAAGGCAAGCCCGCGGGCTATATGCGGACCGAAACGCCCTACGCCGACTACCATCTGCACATCGAGTGGCGCTGGCCCGCCAAGCCCGGCAACAACGGCGTTCTCGTTCACATGAGCGGGAAAGACAACGTCTGGCCGAGGAGCCTCGAATGTCAGCTCTACTCGGGCAACGCGGGGGATTTGTGGGTCATTGGCGGTCTCGAATTCGCCGAGCACGCCAAGGGCGGCTCGCGAGTCAAAGGACGCCGGACGATCAAGCTCAAAGACAGCAGCGAGAAATCGCCGGGCCAGTGGAACGCCTACGACATCATCTGTAAAGACGATTGGATCGTGGTTCTCACCAATGGCGTCCTGCAGAACGTCGGCACGAAACTGTCCGACAAGTCCGGAAAGATATGCCTGCAAAGCGAAGGCGCCCCTATCGAATATCGCAATATCTACATCGAACCGCTTGAGTGAGCCGCACGCGTGCAACGTTTTTGGCCCAACTGTGCAGCTCCCCACGATTTGTCGATGACAGACGGTGACATTGCGACGGGATTAGCTGCGCTATGAGTTTCTGTTCCGGTTGCTGGCCCCCGCACCCGCTCGGGGCGATCTTCTGTACGGTCTGCGCCGGTTTTCGCCGCCTGACTCCTGTGCGAATCCCTCGAATTTGCCGAAGATCATCTTGCCGGCGGAGGTTTGTAGTGAGCTGGTGACGTTGATGGTCAGGTCCTTTCCGATCTTGTTGCGGGCGCCTTCGACGACGATCATCGTACCGTCATCGAGATAACCGATACCCTGGTCGGCCTCCTCGCCCGGCTTGATAATGCGCACTTCCATCGTCTCGCCGGGCAGGGCCACCACCTTGAGCGAGTTAGCTAAATCGTTGATGTTGACTACGTCCACCTCGCGCACCCGCGCGACCTTACCAAGATTGTAGTCCGTCGTGACCAGCCGTCCGTTGAAGGCCTTAGCGAACATCATCAATTTTTGATCGACGCCTTTAACCTCCTCGACCTCGGCCAACATCGTGTCGTCGATCTCAATGTCGATAACGGGGTCCGTCTGCATTTTATTGAGAATGTCAAGTCCTCGTCGGCCGCGGTTGCGTTTGAGCTTGTCCGCGGAGTCCGCGATGAGCTGAAGCTCGTTGAGCACGAATCGCGGCACAACGAGCGGAGCATCGAACAACTTGCTCTGGCACAGGTCCACGATGCGTCCGTCGATGATGGCTGACGTGTCCAGCACGAGCGGCCGGGCGCCCTTGGTCTGCTTGGCGAACTCCACGTAGGGGATCACGAAACGCACGTCATCCTTCGTCCGCATAACGACGCTGATGACCAGGTAGCAGATACAAATTCCCATGAGCCACTTGATGGCGTAAACGGCTTCCGGGATGAGCTTTATGTTGTACGACTGAGCCATCATATCGACGATGGGCGCCAGAGCGCCGCTGATGAGAACGCCTACGAGCAGGCCGAAGAAGACCCCCGCCAAAGCGGACAATTTCTTCTTGGGCGTAAATACGTCCACGAGAAGCACGAAGATGAGCATCGCTAAGCCGCTAATGGAGACGGTCCAAAAACTGGTGGAGTTCTCCTCTTTGGTTATTTCCAAGGTGCTTATATTGACGAAAAGAACGCCAAGGACAACGAGGAAAAAGATAGCTCTAAAAATCCAAAGCAGCCTCATATTACGAACCTCCAAAACTAAAGGATAATTCCACTTCGGCAATCTATCGCCATTATACCCGACGGGAAACCTGTCGCAAACATCATATTATTTGCCGACCGGGCGGCCCTTATGGGACGGGCCGTTGGAATTTCGTTTGGTACGGGGGCAGGGTTAAAAAAGGCTGGCGTGCCGAACTTTTCTGCACTAAAATCGTAGAAATTTCGTTTTCCGCCACAAGTTGGCGTCTTTACCGACGCCCTGATGAACGTGAACTGATAGGAGCCAAGATGCCAATCAACAGTCTCAAACACAACCTAACATTCTACCGCCGTGCTTCAATTTATGTTCTGCTATTTCTGCTGATCGCCATGCCGGTATCGGCCTTCGCCCAGGACGAAAGCGCTCTTAACGTCCTGCGGCAAATGGATAAAGCTTTCTCTTCTATCGCCGAAAAGGCCTCGCCCGCGGTCGTCGGACTCAGCTCACAGGTGTCCGTCTCACGGGATTCGCAAAACTCCCGGCCCGGTGATGATGATCTTTTTGAGTTCTTCTTCGGCCCGCGCACGCCGCGCCAGCGGACGCCCCAGCGACGACAGCAGCCGATTGTGTCGATGGGCTCCGGCTTCATTATCTCGCCGGACGGCTATATCCTCACCAACAATCACATGGTGGAGGACGCCAAGAAGATCAAGATCGAGCTTGCCGACGACCGCAAGTTCGACGCCGAAGTGATCGGCACGGACCCGGAATCCGACATCGCCGTGGTCAAGATAGACGCCAAGAACTTACCCTACCTCGAGATGGGCAATTCAGACAATCTCAAGGTCGGCGAATGGGTGCTCGCCATCGGCAACCCCCTGGGTTTCAGCCACACCGTCACCGCCGGCATCGTCAGCGCCAAGGGCCGAAGCGGTATGGGACTCGCAAGCTTCGAGAGTTACATCCAGACCGACGCTGCCATCAACCGCGGTAACTCCGGCGGGCCTCTGCTCAATCTTGACGGCAAGGTCATCGGGATCAACACCGCCATCGTGGGAGCGACGGGCAACATCGGAATCGGTTTCGCCATACCGATCAATATGGCCAAGTACGCTTACAAGCAGCTCAAGGAAGGCGGATCCGTTCAGAGAGGATTTCTCGGTATCTCTTTCAACCAACTGAACGCGGGTTCAGCGGCTACCCTGGGTCTGGCCAAAAACACGAAGGGTATCATCGTCACGGAAGTGGTCGATGGGACCCCGGCGCAGGAGGCCGGATTGCAGCCGTATGACGTCATTGTCGAACTGGATGGGCAGCCCGTCGGAACCAACAACGAGTTTCTCAACCACGTAGCCATGCTCAAGCCCGGCACCAAGGTCAACCTGGTTGTCCTTAGAGACGGCGAACGAAAACCGTTCACGATCAAGCTCGGTAAACGTCCCCCGCAGGAAGAGCTCTCGGGCACCTTAAAGCCGGAGACCACCGAAGAGCTGGGTTTCACGGTGCAGGATTTGACGAAAGAGTTCGCCGATCAGTTCGGCTACGAAGATGAAAAGGGCGTGATCGTCATGGAAGTGGACGCCGGCTCCCAAGCCGCGGACGACGGCATTACACCCGGGACGCTGATTAAAGAAGTCGACCGCAAACAGGTCACGAACACCAGGCAATTCAACGACGCCGTCAAGAAGGCCAAGAAGAACGGCGGCGCATTGCTCCTGGTCAAGCTGCCCAATGGTTACACGAAAATCGTCTACATTGATCTCTCCGAATAGAAAAAGAAAGTGTGCGTTTCTTCATCGTGTTTTTTTCGCCCCGCTCAAAGCGGGGCTTTTTTTATGGCGGACCTCCTCTCTGAATTCGCATTGCCATTTAGCGTTTTTTCTGCTTTACTGGGCCATTATGGAAAGCAGACTTTTCGACTTATCAGGCAAGACCGCGCTGGTTACGGGGAGCGGCAGGGGTATCGGATTGGCCATCGCGCAGGGACTCGCCCAACATGGGGCCGACCTCGCCATCATGGCTCGCACGAAAGAGCAGCTTGAGACGGCCAAACAGCAAATCCACGCCGATACCGGCAAGACCGTCCGGACGTACCCTTTCGACCTGGAGAACGTCGATCAGATCGAGGCCCTCTTCGAGACCATCGCGAATGAAACCGGGGGCGTCGATATCCTCGTCAATTGCGCGGGCACGACCATTCGCGGTCCGGCCGAGGACGTCGATATGAAGACCTGGAATCACGTCCTTCAAGTGAACGTGACCGCTGCGTTTGTTCTCTCGCAAGCCTTCTGTCGCCATCGAAAGCAGGCGGGCAAAGCTGGCAGGATTATCAATATCGGCTCGCTGACGTGTCACGCCGCCCGGCCCACGACGGCGGCCTACGGTACGAGCAAGAGCGGCCTGCTGATGCTCACCAAGACGTTGGCCGTCGAGTGGGCCAAATACAACATCAACGTCAACGCCATCGGTCCCGGCTACATCGCCACGGAGCTGACCAAACCGCTCTGGACCGACGACGATTTCAACCAGTGGGTCCTCGCAAAGACGCCGCTGGCTCGATGGGGCCGGCCTGAGGACCTCGCCGGCACGGCGGTTTTGC
>CAYZAH010000081.1:0-10303 GCA_964475805.1 uncultured Pirellulales bacterium
CACGGGCACAATCGGCACGGTGGAAAAGCTCCACGTATCGCCTTTGTGTGTCATGACGCCGTCGAACTCATCGACGCGCCAGTAATAGGTCTTGCCCATATCGAGCGTGCCGGGGTTGTAGGTTGCGTCGGTCTGGGTTATACCGCCGGCGGCATTGTCCACGTCGTCGAAGTTGTCTCCGAAGTAGACGGTATGGAGCTTCGCAGCCAAGCCGGCTTTCCAGCTCAGTGTCACGTCTGTGCTGACGAACTGAACGCCGTCGGCCGGGCTGGGATCGAAGGCCGTCTTCGACGGAACGGTGAAACTCCAAACGTCGCCTTTCCACGGGCTGTCCGGATTCAGATCGTTGACCTCATCGACGCGCCAGTAGTAGGTTGTGCCCGGAACGAGTCCTTCCGGATAGGAGAAGCCGGGGAAGCCGACGACGAGGAACGTGTCGGTCTGGTTGCCGCGGAACGTCTCGCTGTCGTTTGTCGCGTCGTTGACGTCGTCGAAGCTCTCGCCGACGTACACGTCGTGGGAAACCGCGTCGGATCCCGCTGTCCACGAGAGGTTCGCCCACGATTGCTCGTAGATCGCACCGTCGGCGGGACTGGGCTTGCTCGCCCGCGGGCCGACGGACAATCTCGTGATCTCCGCTTGCGATAGTCCGTGGTTATAGATACGTAGGTCGTCGATAAGACCGGCCCAGAAGTTGGTCAGCGCTTTGTGAGCGCCAATATAAAAGACGCCCTCGGAGTCTTCCATACTGTCCTGGCGGGCGGCACCGGCGGCCTCGCCATTGACGTACATCTGAACACTGTCGTTGTCGCCGCCTTCGGTGACAACCACTGTGGCGTGACACCACACGCCGGGTTCGACGCCGACGCCGGAGCCGGTCGGGGCCCCGCCGAGAGAAGAACGAATCTCATTGGTTTGATGAACAAAGAGCCATGTTCTGCCCGGTCCGCCGGCCGCGTCGTCGCCCTGCTGGAAGATCACCTTGTATTCAGAAGGAATTTCGTCCGGCCTGAACCAGGCTGCCAGCGAGAAGTCACCCTGATTGATGACTCTCAGGCTCTCACTGAAAGGGACCTCGATATAGTCGGACGTGCCGTTGAATTCCAGCGCACCGTCGATCTTGCCCGCGACCCATTGCGGGGCGCCTATGAATGTACCATCGTTCCCGTTGCCGGTCGCGTCGTGCGCGACACTGCCGGAACCTTCGTCGAACTTCCATTGTGCCACGAGGCTCGCGGATGCGCTGCCCGCCAGGACCGCCGTCAACAGAAGCGAGAAAACCATACGAACCAACTTCCCGGACATTACCATTCCTCCATCAGCAAAAATACAGTTAAGCGAAGGGACGCCGTTGCCGGCGCCCCTGAGACAATTCTACCTTTACGGTTCCTGATCCGGTGCCGGGGGATAGAGACGGATGTCATCGAAATACATCGTCCCCGAGCCACCGGAAGAGGCTATGCCGGATTTGGATCCCAAGCCAATCGCGATGCTGTCCACGTCGGCCAGGTTGATCCCCTGGTCGGCGAACGCCGCCAGCGGGATACGCCACTCGGTCCACGTATCTACGGTGGCCGCGGCAGGGTCGTCGTTCGCGACAATCGCGGAGGTCCCGTTGGCGTTGGACAGTTGCACGTACATCGGCTCAGCCGCGTTGGTGGTCAGGCCGACGTCCTGGTGCTGCCACTGGCCGCTTACGTTACCCGTCGTCGTGACGTTTGAGAAAACCGCCTGACACGTCAATGCCGCGTCATGGCTGGTCAACGCCAGACCAATGTAAACGTTCGACGTCATTGGAATGTTCACCGGCACGGCGCTGGCGACCGGCGTCCAGGAGGTGCCGTTGGTCGAGTGCGTCACAGTGAAGTTGCCCATCACGTCTCGCTCTACCTTGACCCAATGCGGCGCTGCAATCCCGGTTTCGGTCGTACCGGTCATGGCGGTATCCGTGCTGGTCCGAACCTGGAAAGCCACACCGCTGGAGTAGGACACTAACGCGAAGGCATGTTTCGAGCCTGCATCCAACGTCTCGCGGATCATCACGCCGGCTTTCGCCCAGGCGTTCGTATTCGAGATGCTGTCGACCCTCGCGACGATGGAACCCGGGCCGGTGAGCGTCTTGTAGGCGAAGTAGAACTCATCGGCCGCGTTCCAGATATCGGCGCCGGAGCCGGTCATGGTGTAAGTTCCGGCGGGAGCCTCCGCGAAGCTGCCGACCGAGGCGGGATAGCCTATGAACCACAGCGACAGGTCCGTCAGACCTTGCCGGTTCCAGTTGCGCGGAGAGACAATCGCCAGGACCGCCTCGGAATTCGTCACGCCGGCCGTGTTGTCGTACATGAACGGCATCGATTGGTTGCCATTGTTGACGATGTTCTGCTCGGCGTACGGGGGCAGCAGGTAACCGACCTGCGCGCCGTTGTCGGGGATGCCGAAGCCGTCGATCCAGTATTGCCAGATCGCCTCGCCGGCTGTGTCGTTGTCCGTATAGCTCTCGAAGTCGTCCACGAGAATGAAGTCGGCGACGCTGAAGCTCCATATCCGACCTTTAGTGACTGTTCCATCGGCATTGAATTCGTCGACTCGCCAGTAGTAAGGCCCGCCGCCCCATTCGACGCCTTCGGGAGGCGTGTAGGTCGTGGCATTCTGCCGGCCTCGATATATACCGGTCGTATCGGTCTCGTCAGCATTAGCTAAGGTGTTCTCATCGAGACCGAAGTAAACATCGTGCTGTGAAGCGTTGTCCCCCGCCGACCATTTCAGCGGTAAGGCGACGTCGATGTCCGGATTGGAGCCGTCCGTTGGACTCGGCCCCCAGGCGACCAGAGGATCGCCTCGCATGATATATTGGACTTCCTCCTGGCTCAGTGCCCGGTCATAAATCCGGAATTCATCAACCGAACCGTCGAACCAGTTATCCTCGGCCCGGTTGACGCCGACAGCATACTTGTTCGTTAGAAGATCGTCCGCCGCCGGGGTGAAGGTCGCGACGAATTCACCGTTATAGTAAGCCGTGGCGACGGAGCCGTTGTAGGTTATCGCCAAATGAACCCAGCTTAATGAAGCCGGGCCGAACACCTGGTCCACGTCGGCGTGATATTGATAGCTGTTGGCGGCGTCATATGAGATTTGGAAACCGCCGGCGGTCGTCAGATAAGTTGAACAGATAGAACTGTTATTGGATTGATTCAGAATCGCCGATTTGGCCCATACGGCCAGCGTGTACGCCGACCAGGTTTTGTCGGCAAAATTGTAGATGGCGCTTTCCCCGGCACCGTTGGTGTAGAGGGCGCCGCCGTCGTAACCATCCACCCATTGTGGACTCCCGACGAACTGACCGTCAGCGCCATGGCCGGACCAGTCCAGAGCCGTCGTGCCATACCCTTCATCAAACTTCCACCAGCAGAGCAGATTGGGATCGGTAATGGGAATAGTGGGCTTTGTCGTGAAGCTCCATACATTGCCCTTTTGTGTGGTGAAGCCGTCGAACTCATCGACACGCCAGTAGTAGGTTTTATCCAGCTCAAGCCCGGTGGGCGTGTAGGTTGTCTCGGGGTGGGGCAACCCTCCCGAAGCATTGTTCACGTCGTCGAAGTTGTCACCGAAGAATACGTAGTGGACTTTGGCATCAAAACCCGGTGTCCAGCTTAAGGTCAACTGATCCGGAGTCACATATAGGGCTCCATCTGCGGGGTCCGGGTTGTAAGCTATCTTGGAAGGAACGGTAAAGCTCCATACTTCGCCTTTCCACGGGCTGTTCGGATCGGCGTCATTGACCTCATCGATTCGCCAGTAGTACGTCGTGCCCGGGACGAGACCATCGGGATAAGCAAATCCGGGGAAGCCGGCGATATAAAAAGCCGTCGCTTGATTACCCCGGAAGAGTTCGGAGTCTTGGGTGGCATTGTTTACATCGTCAGGATTTTCACCCATATAGACGTCGTGGGAGACAGCGAAATCTCCCGGCATCCAAGATAGGTTCACCCACGTGGACTGGTACATACTACCGTTCGCCGGATTGGGACCCGAGGCATAAGGCCATGGCTCGCCCATCAGAGCTTTCAAGTCACTTTCGGGTAATGCCTCATTAATGATCCAAACCTCGTCAACCATGCCCTCGAAGTAGCTGCCGGTCGCCGTCAGATTCTCGTCGTGAAAATTCGTCTGTGAAATATGGTGCGCGATACCCCCGTCATTCGAGCGGCTCCTGAGCTCGGCGCCGGGGCCTTTGCCAATAAGTTCGCCATCCATCCACATTTCGAACTTGTCGTCCTCCAGGCCTGCGCCGGCATCTCGGAGAACCAACGCCACGGCGTGCCATTCGTTGGAGCCGATCGGCGCCGAGATATAGGTTCCCGTCCATTCCGGCGTATAATCACTCGTGTCCCATCCACCAACGTAAACCAGACCTTCGTGGACGTATATGTTAATACCGCGGGTCGTTCCGCCCTCATCGTAGACCACTTGTTTCGCCGATTTGGTTACATCGGCGCAATTAAATATTGCGACGACTGTATGATTCTGGTGCGTGCTCAGGTTGACCGTCGCCGCATCCGGAATATGAACGCCGTCATCGATTCCATCGAACTTCAACGCTTTGCCGTTGATGCCGTCAACGACCTGTGGATCTCCAACGAGGTTCGCGGTATTGCTGTTGGCTGAATCATCCGGCACATTGCTACCGACGTTTTCGAGCAAATAGACGTTGCCATCGGTAATCGTAGCCGGATCGATCTTGCCTGCTAACGCTTTGCCGACTAAAGCCAGGACCATGAAAGTCAAGGTTGCGCAAAACAATTTCCTGTGCATAGTGGGCCTCCTTCAAGAGAATTGGGTGGGTAAGATGAACAGAGATTGCGATTGTCTTCGTGCATTCTATTGACGTTAGCCCCGAACACTTCACCAGATTCGAGACGGTCCTCACTTGAAGAACAGACCTTCGACATTCACGACCGGAATCTAATGACCCGAATATACAACTCCGGCACTTGCCACGTGAACGCCTTTGGTGGTTGGCTTATCGGCGATTGCGACGGAAAACTGAACCCTCTTGTGCAAAACAACCGGAAAACACCCATTTCACCTTCTTCTTTGTAGCACTTTCGGGACCTTCTCGTCAAGAAGAATCTCCCAAACAGGCGTCTATCGGGCGGAATAGTCGGAATTGGCGCAATGCGCAGAAAAAGTGTTACATTCAGAACGAGCGGTGGCACTGGAATGTAGTTGTATCGTCCGATAAGTGATTCGTGTTGGTAATCTGACGTGGGAATAAACCGGAAACGGCATAATAACGCTCACATCCCTCCTCTGTGCAGCTAAGTCTGCCGACTACCAAGGACGTGGGGTCGGCAGACTTAGCACAATCTTACGCTAATACAGGGTTTGCTGCAGGCAGAGCAAACACCGCTCAGCGGACAACGACGCACTTCATCTGTTCCTGGTCCCGAATGATCAGCTTACCGTCAGTCAGAGCCAATGGCCCCCAACATTCGTTATTGCCGAGCAGCTTTGCACTCGCCAGGGGCTTGAAACCGGCGGGATCAGGCTGGATGAGGTATAGAATGCCTTTTCTGCCGTCCAAGCTGAAGATAAGTCCGTCCGCCAGGAGGAATCCGCCCTTATCAAACACGGGGGATCGCCCCGTTTTCCATTTGACGTTGCCATTGACGTCCATGCAGACCATTCCGTCCCGCCGGGTATTTGTCGTGCAATGGGCGTATAAATGGCCCTCGTAGAGTACCGGAGGATGGCAATGAGTGCCAAAATCGTCCGTCTTATAGACTTCGGTCGCGGTATACGAATCGCCGCTCTTGGCGATTTTTATCATCGCCGAACCAGCCTCGTACCCACCGGTGATGAACAGTCGCCCATCGCCGACCTCCGTGACGTTGGGAATGGGGATTTTGCATTGCCAGTTCGTGTAGGTCCAGAGTGTTTTGCCCGTCTTGGGGTCTATTCCGACGACTGCACCGCCCGTTCCTCTGTTGGCGGCGGTAATCATGACGACCTGGTCCTCGCCGGCGACGTGTACGAGTTTTGGACTGACGTAGCCGGGCCGACCCGGAAGGGCCGGAGAAGCCCATTTCAACTCGCCGGTCAGTTTGTCATAGGCAACGAGTCCGGCTTTGCCCGTCTGTGAGGCCAGGATTACCGAATCGGCATAGATCAACGGATTCTGACTAATCGCCCATTGCGGCAGCCGACCGCCATCGAAGTCCTCCCATATATTCTTGTGCCAGATAGGCTTATGAGTTTTCAGATCAACGCAATAGAATTGGCCGAACGAACCGCACGTGTAGACATAGTTGCCGTCAACAGTGGGTGTGCCTCGAGAGCCGGGATGGCTAACTCGGCCGGGTGCGTCGTACGAAAAGCTCCAATCTTCCTGTCCCGTATCGAGGTCGAGACAGCGCAATACATCCTGTTTGCCACCAATTCGGTCCAGGACATAGACCTTGCCGCCGCTGATGGCCGCTCCGCCGTAGCCCGGCCCAAGCGGAAACGCCCACAGGACTTTCGGCCCCCCCTCAGGCCAGGATCGAAGCAATCCCTTCTCTGATGAGGTTGCGTCTCTATTCGGGCCAAGATAGCCGGGCCAATCGGCCGCGTTGGTGCCGGCGGTGATCAAGAGAATCACTACTACGATAGAAGCCAAGTGTTTTCTCATTCTCCATTCCTTTCTTGAACATTTGATGCGGTCAGGCTACACGATTTGTCCCGAGTTATCAACCGGTTTCCGGCCGCTGGCGACGTCCCGGCGTAGACCGCAAGCGCCGGGTTTGCTCCTTTATACACGACCAGGCAAATTGGGTTCGTTCTTTTTCTCGCGGTTGTACAGGTGATGAGGGGGCCTCTTCCACGCCCCGTGCGGGACCAATCCCAATTTGCACTCCCACAGAATCGTCATATTCAAAAAAATCATTATAACCAAAAAAAACGTTATATTCGATACCTGTGCCGGCACTTAATTACAAATTATCACGGAAGATGAAGGAAGGAGGACAGGTAGCGGCCTCTCGGGCTGCTGCCACGGTAGCCCCTGCTTTGACCATCCCTCTCCTCCGTAAAGCAGGGGCTCTATTTGTCGCGGTGCTTGTTGTCCTTTCCTTGTCCATCAGGAAACAGTGGCGCATTTTGTGAGTTTTGGACGAGTACACTTTTGCCGCGATTGAGGATATCTGGCGACTCTTTGGCTTTTCCACCGGCCTTTCGTTTGGATTTTGAAATTGTTTCCCTATACTTTAGATAAGAGGGCCGCTGTCGTGAAGGGGCGTACTGATCGCGTGCTCAGGGCTGGCCCGAACCGCTATAAACCAAATTGGGGGTACACTTATGGCGATAGAGGGTGTCTCAAATGATATTCTTCTGATCACCTTGCCCGAGCAGCCGCAGAACGGAAATGAAATCGAGCTGGTCAACAAGATGCTGAGCGACGCGGTAGAACATGACGTCGTCATGAATTTTGAGAGAGTCAAAATGCTCACTTCCGCGACAATTTGCGGATTGATGATCCTGGATCGACTGCTAAAAGGGGCCGGGCGACAATTCGTCTTGTGCAACATTCCCTCTCACGTCAAACAAGTCTTTGCCCGAACGGGCCTTTTGTCTGTTTTCGAGTTCTCGGACAATCAGCAGATGGCTCTGGAAGAGGTGCGAAGCCGCCGCATGACATGGGCCGGAGCATAGCTATACGTTCTCAGCCTGTGTGGGTTTTATGCGTTGATTCATCAATCACTTGTAGTTTCTTGTCTCAATCGTCTGGGCGGTGGGTCGCGCGAAAAAAGCCGGTTTCTAAAAAGAAGGACCCCTGCCTTACGGAGGAGAGGGGTGAATAAAGCAGAGGTCCGACGAATAGCAACCCCATGGATCGCTTAACGACCTCCATCCTTGGAGTATCGATCTGTGAGAACTACAAATAAGTACCACTGGCCGCGGTCGATATAACACTTTTTTTCAGTTCCACAAACCGATTTTGTCGCACGATCAAGTCGGACCGTTTGAAAGAACAAAAGGCCGGCTTTCTACCGGCCCCTTGTTTTGATTGGTATTGTCGAATTATGTGGAAGGGCAGAATCTGCTTCGATTCCGTAGGCGATCAGTAGCGGTCTCTGCTTTGATCCCGGCCCCCGAAGCCACCTGGTTTTCGCCCGCCGCGTCCCCCGCCGCCGCCACGTCCGCGTCCCGCGCCGCCGCGTCCCCCGCCGCCGCCACCGCCGCGGGCCGCTTTCGGACGAGCTTCGTTCACGTTGAGAGCACGACCTTGCAGGTCCTTGCCGTTCATCTCCTCGATGGCGGCTTGGGCCTCTGTTCTGGAAGGCATCTCCACGAATCCGAATCCTCGTGACTCGCCGCTGAAACGGTCCTTGACGACACTGGCGCTTTCGACTTGTCCAAACGCTTCAAAAGCCTGGCGCAAATCGTCTTCAGTGGTCTCGTGCGATAGATTTCCGACATAGATGTTCATTTTGTTCTCCTTTTTTTCCTGACCGTCTGCAATTTCATAATCGCCACCCTACGGAACGCACCCGGTTCAACTATGCGCACGACACCTTTTCACAAAGGGTGACAAAAACCGATTGAAGTGATGCAATAATGATGTGCCTCGATTGACGATTCGCCAGCTTTCAATCCTATTGGGAGCGTTTCATTACACACTCAATTCAATCATACCGAACATACCCAAATAGTATATCGCCTTGCGTCAGGGAAGCAAGTACCCCGAAATAAATCTTTTTTGAAGATTTTTTTGTGGAAAAGATGATGGATAAGGTATCCGGAGTTCTTCGGTGGGGTGTATGGGTTGGAAGGAGTTTTTTGCCGGGAGCACGGTTGTATGTGGCACACGTTCAAATGCGGTTGCTCCGGCCTGGCAACGTAAGGCGAAAGCCTTGGAATGTGTATTGCAAAGGCCGGTGTACCTGTTCTTGGGGCGTAGCCGTCACGTTGTTATCCAATAAGCAAGGTCAGCACAATAAGGCACACTCCCACCAAAAGGATGGCGAGCATGATGATTAGCTCCTGGCGACTCATACCAATTTACCCTCCACTTAAACTATAAAATATGAATAGAGTGATGCGAAAAAATGACCTTTTTGCCTAAGTCAGAATATACAAAATGAAGACATAGTCAGGATCACTCTCAAGCCATTCGGTTCCAGGCGACACCCTGACAACCTCCTTGACAAAAATGACCCTAAACCGAACGTCTCTTTATGGTCCGTCAAAAAAGGCCCTGGAGTAAACCAGGGCCGGAGGGAAGAAAAGGTGTCATCGCCTTTTCAAAAGTACGTTCTCCGGTATTCTTCGGCTTTCTTACGGGGCCGGTTAATGGTTTTTTGCCATTTTAGCGGGAATCTTGCGTAACTGCAAGGCTCATTCCACCCATCCAGGGCTGTTACCTACAGCCCCGGCGGGCGGTTTCCCTCTTCACACCGGGGTTTACACTCCTTCTGACCCCTCTGTCGCCTTCAGATATCACCGGTTTGATGTTATCACTTGGGCTTCCAAATATCAGTTCTGCACGGATTATTGGTCGTTAAAGACCCCGCAGGGCGGCGGGCATTCATATTATCAAAAAGTAAAAGTGTGGGAGTGTTTCTAAAAGTTCCGCTTGAAAACCCCGACGATCCGTGATAAAAGATGGTTTTAGGGTAGAAGTGTAGAGAAAAGTATGGTCCAGCAAGAGTTTTGTCAGGCGTGCCGACAAAAGAACGACTGTGAAAAAGTGTACCGCAAGCTGGGGAACGCTGAAGGCCCACCGGTGACCTCCCGTGTCGTTCTTGCTTTCCTGTTGCCACTCATTGTCTTCATCGCAGCTCTGGGCATCCTCGATACGATGCTTCCCGGCGCGACGGGCGTTAGCTTGCTGCTGGCCGTGCTTATTACGTTCGCCTGCATACAGATCACGCGGGCGATAAGGAGACGGTTTGGTCATGGTGGATAATTCTGTTTTTGGCATATGAAGACGGGTGTGAAAGCTAAGTATTCGTTTCCCGGCGGTGTTCACCCCCCGGAGAAAAAGGGCCTCACGTGCGACAGCCGGATACAACAAGGCCCGACGATTACGGAAGCGGCCGTGATGCTCGGCCAGCATATTGGCGCCGTTTGCCAACCTTTAGTCAGGAAAGGGGAGGCGGTCCAGGCGGGTCAGAAAATCGGCGACTGCGATGCGTACGTCTCGGCGCCCGTTCACTCACCCATTAACGGCAAGGTTAAGGAGATTGCCCTGCGGTCCCATCCTGTCTTGGGCCGAAGCAAGGCCATCGTGATCGAGGCGCTGCCCAATATGCCGACGAGGCGATCT
>CAYZAH010000082.1:0-347 GCA_964475805.1 uncultured Pirellulales bacterium
CATTCTGAGCATCTATGACCAGTGGCCGGATCGCTCCTGCTGGCTGTTCTTCGGATGCCGAACGACAAAGGACATCTTCTACCTCGACCAGTTCAAAGAGCTTGAGCGAAAGCATCCCAGTTTCCACGTGATTTACGCCCTGTCCGATGAATTGGGGCCTGACGAGAAATGGGACGGAGAAACGGGCTTTGTCCACTTATCCGTGGACAAATACCTGGAGCCGGGAAAGCCGAAGGATGATTGCGGCACGGTGAAGCCCTGCCAAAATCAACCATGCAACAAAAATCCTTTTCAAAGAGACGCACGTGAATTCCCGCTTTTGCTGCAATTTTATCAGATCGGGTCAC
>CAYZAH010000082.1:357-10266 GCA_964475805.1 uncultured Pirellulales bacterium
GACGGGCTTTATCCACTTATCCGTGGACAAGCACCTGGAACCAGGAAAGCCTCGTCAAGCCTTTCTCTGCGGACCGCCTTTGATGATCGAGGCGGTGACCCGAGTCCTCGAAGAAAAGGGCATACAGCCCGACGATATTTTCTACGACGAGTTCTGATCTGTCAGGCGAAGCCTATTCGCTTGCGGGCTTGTGGAATTCGATCCAGATGCCGTAATTCACACCTTCCGAGCCCGGCGGCTTCGGCCGGTGAATCTTGTATCCCGTAATCTTCAGAGCGTTCATTATATCGCGCAGGTCGGCCTCGGTCTTATCCACGTCATATTTGATTTTTCCGCCCTCGCGCATCTTTCGGGCCGTCTCGACGGGCAGCGTCCTCGAAAAGCCACGACCGATGTAGGCTATGCCGCCGGGCTTGAGAACGCGGTATATCTCGCTGAACGCCGCTTTTTGATCTTTCCAAATCCAAAAAGAGCCTCTGGAGACGATGACGTCGGCGTAGTTATCGCGAAAAGGAAGCGCGCAGGCGTCGGCGAACATCGCGCTGACCCGGCAGCCGAAACCCTGTTTCTCCGCTTGCTCCATGAAGTAGGGAAAGAAGCACGGATTGATGTCGGCATCGATCCAGTGCATCCGCGTGCGCTTGCATAGCTCGATGATGAGGGTCCCCGGACCGCTGCCCAAGTCGATTCCGATTCCTTCCTTCTCGCTCAAATCGAAATCGTTCACGATCTGTTCGGCTAAGGGAGCATAGACCGGCGACAGCCTCCCTTTGCTGGACTTTATCATGGATAGAGCGCTCTGTTTCGGACTGCGCTCCTGCCTCGCCGCCGGCGCCCGCTCGCTGCTCAAACACCCGGCGGCGCAGAAGAACAGTATCGCACCAAACAACTGAAAGTACTTCGACAACCTCATTCAAACCGTCTCCATTCAAAAGTCTTCACATAGCTTGTCATCTTGCGTCTACTAATCAATGTAGCTTCCACGCGGAAGCAAGCATTCGCTGACCAAAACATAGAACCCGTCCATCTTCGAGGACCACTATGACCCGGCCGTCACGATCCACGGCCAAACCCCACGGAACGGGAGACGCCGGTAGTGCATCGGACCATAGCTTGGCGCCACTGGCCGGATTCAGAGCAACAATCTCCGACGCACTCGCGACCAGAACGGCGTTGCTGCACGCGGCGAAGGCCACGCTATCTTTGCAGACGAACTCCCACTTCGGCTTATCTCGCGTGGTGAGCCTTTGCCAGTTCATCCTGCTCCTCAGAGCCGCTTCGTCAACGTGATCGAAACACTGAACCTTCTTGGTAAGCTGATTGCCTATCCAGGCAACCTCTCGATTCGAAGCCGATGCGAGAAAGACCTTGTTGAAAACGGAGTTGTCGAAGACGCCGTATTTCGGGTGCGCGTAGAACGGCTTTCCGCACGCGGTCACCTGATCGGCCACTAAGGACAGCTCCCAGCCGCGCGGGCTGGTGGAGTTGCACGTTGCCAGCGGCCCTGGATCGTTAAGGCACTTGCCGGTTGCAACCTCATACACGGCTGGCGAGAGCGAGGTACCGCTGGCCAGATAGAGCTTGCCATTGTGCAAAAGCATTTCGCCCTGCGCGCTCGCGCCGGTGCGCGCATCCGGATCGAGATGGCCGGACGTGTTGTTTTGCCACTTTATCTGACCTGTCGCGGCATCGAGAGCGTAGACGTAAGTTCCGTCGTAGTTGACGATGCCCGCCGCCATGTAGGCAACGCCGTTTTCAACCATCACTCCACCGGAGACCGGCCAAGTGGACAGCAGCGCGCCGTAGACGGGTATCTTCCGCTGAGCAGGGGCGGCGCGGAACCGCCAGAGCAATCGGCCTGTCTTCGCTTCGAAGGCATAGGCATATCCGTCCCCGGAGCCAACAAAGGCGCGTCCTTTCCAGATCGTCGGCGGGATGCGGATCGCTCCACCGGTGTAGGCTTTCCAGCGCGGTGTGCCCGTGGCCGCATCCAGCGCTCGCACAATGCCGTCCGGCCCGGCGATGAACACCAGACCTCCGGCGGCGACCGGAGCGGTAGGCAAGGGCGCAGCCGGGGCGAATTTCGTTTGCGGCTCGAATTGCCACAACGAAGTGACCTTACTGGGGACGGTGGCTTCCGTCGTTACCCGGCCCGTGTTATCCGCGCGGAACGTCGGCCAGTCGGCAGCCGACTCGGGCAGAGGCGCCACTCGCACCGGATCCCCCGCGCCTTTTTCCAGACGTTGCTTCTTCGTCGCGGTCGGGCTGAAATCGAAATCCCCCGCCGGCCCCAAACAGGTCACGCCATAGATCGAAAGCTGACAATCGCAGACCGAAGGCCACCAGTACAGCAAGCCGTTGGCGATAGTCACGCCGTCGTGACACTGTGGCCGCATTGGCGAAATCCACTGGGGCCGCTCGGAAGCCACGTCCAGACGCACGGAGCCGCCGCTGGCGCGGAAGAAAATCGCATCGGCTGATCCCGTCGGCCGCGTGCACGCCCGGCGAGGCTGGGCAATCCGCGCCAGCTCTTTGCCGGTCAGTGGATCGAACTTCTTGCTCGGATGATTGTCGATCTGACCGCTGAGGGCGTAAAGCCCGTCGTCTCGCAAGACCAATTGAAAGTTGCTGTAGAGATTCTCCCAGAGGATGCTGCCGTCTTGGGCCGAGACCGCGAGCAGCTTATCGATCTGGGGTCCCGCAAAATACAAAGCTTCATCACTGCACTTGAGGTAGCACGTCGTCCGCCAGTTCGTGCGCCAGTCCTGGCGATTCAGATACGAGCCCAAAGACCTGAAAAGCGCCGACGCGTTGTCCGGCGTCTTTCGCCAAAGAGTATCGCCGGTCTTTGTATCCAGACAAGCCAGGTACGCTCCAAAGCGGAAGACGTACATACGCCCGTTCTTCATGCACATGGCCCGGCTGTCAATCGCCTCGTCTTCCTGATGGCTCCAGAGCACGTCTTTGGTCTTCGGATTGATGGCCAGCACGGTCCGCCCGAACCCCCACGGGTTGTCGGGCTGATTGAAACCCTTCGATACCGGGTTCCAGGGCCAGCCGTGGGCTTCCCGCCGCCAGCGCGCCGTCGGGTCACGCTGCTCTTGTTCGCCTATGAGCGCGTAGAGCACGCCATCCTCCAGCGCCATCCATTTCCAGAACGACCCGCCGGCTCGTTCGAGAGGCGGGACGATCTCATCCTTCAACTTGCCGGTGACGGTGTCGATCAGCTTGCAGGACTTGTCGTCGCCGACGTAGAGTGTGTCAGGCGTGGCGATCATCGTATTGCGATGGATCATCACGCCTTCGGCCAGATCGCGCTGCCAGAGGATCGTGCCATTATAGCCATTGAAGGCGACGAGCTTGTTAAGGAAAGGCTCCTCCCGCTTTTTGAAAGCAACGTGGCCGAATGCCTTGAACATCCGGCCGGCCGAACCTACGGCTACCTGAGGCAACGGAGCATATCGCGGCTCGGCCAGGAATTGGGTCAAATACGGCGCAATGATGACCTTGTCTTCGGATTGCGGATTGTTGTCCGGACCGTGATACGGATGGGACCAGTCGTCCACGCCTTCGGGGAACGGTTTGCTCAAGACCTTGTTCGCCCCCAACAGGGCCTTCCCCTGCGGGCGAAGGATTCGGAGCGCCTCGGCTCGAGCCTCACTCGGTACGTCGGTGAGCACGACGACGGCATCGGCCAGGTTATCAGCCAAGCCGATCTTCGTCAGGGGGCCTTGCTCCACGAAAATCCGCGTCCCGCAGAAGCCTGCTTCATCGACAATCTTGCGGGCCTCTTCGACGTCTTCGGCGCGGCGCAACTGGACGTAGATCAGCAGCTCACTATTCTTCGCCAATTCCAGAGCGTGTTCGCATTTCTCGTCGCCGAGTAAAACGCAGAAGCCCCGTGTGAGACCGATTTGATCGAGGAGCCGTTGTTTCTGGGCCGCCGGGCAGATAATGGCTTGACTGAGCAGAAGGCCGACGACCAAAATTGGCAGACTTGTTCTTATCCTTCTCATTTTTCTCCCTTTCAAAGAACGTGCCGCTGTAAGATCTCGCTGGTAGGATGGCAAATTGCGTTTTGCCCACTCTGCGAGACTTTTCAATCACTGATCGACGATCTGTCCCTCGCGCATCTGCAACGTGCGCGTAGCGTGTTCGGCGGCTCGGGCATCGTGAGTGACGAGCAGAACGCAGCCGCCATCGTCCACGTACTGGCTGAGATAACCGAACACGATCTGGGCGTTGTCCTCGTCGAGATTGCCGGTCGGCTCGTCCGCCAGGATGAGCTTCGGCTTATTCAGGACGGCGCGAGCCAATGCGGTCCGCTGCCTCTCGCCCGTGCTAAGCTGAGCCGGGACGTGATCGACCCGGTCGTCCAGCCCGAAATGGTGGATGATTTCCCGCGCTCGGGCGGGAGCGTCCTTTCCGGGCAAGGCCAGTGAGGCGGTCAGGATATTCTGACGGACCGTCAGATAGGGAATCAGGTGGAACTGCTGGAAAACAAAGCCAATCATCTGCGCGCGAAGTTTGCTGCGCTGCTCGGGACTGAGCTCGTACGGGTCCTGACCATCGAGACTGATCCGTCCCCCACTCGGTCGCAGAAGCCCGCCGGCGGCCAGTAGCAAAGTCGTCTTTCCGCATCCACTCGGCCCGCGTATCGCCAACAACTCCTTCGGCTCAACAGAGAATGACACGTCCTTCAACGCTGTGACTTTCCCTTGTGCCCCATCGAACCGTTTGCTGACGTTCTTGAACTCGAGCATTGCTTCCTGTCTCGCGTCACTCTCCGTGCAGGACTTCGGCCGGATCCTGTCGGGTTGCGATCATTGTTGGAATCCATCCGGCAATGACGGCCAGCGCCGCTGCCCCTACGACTGAGAGCGCAAGCAAGCCGAACCACGGCAGACCCGTGCCGGCTATCGCCACGTGCGTGCCCTGATGAGCTGAACCGAAATAAACCGCCGCGACCACTCCGGCGGCAAATCCGATCGCGCCGCCCAGCGCTCCGACCAGGACGTGCCTGGACAGAAACATGAGCAGAATGCGCCGGCTGCGGATCCCGATCGCGCGGAGAATCCCGATCTCTTCGCGCCGGGCGCGGACGTTCGTGAATCCGAGCACGGCAATCCATATCGCGCACGCCGCGACCACGACGGGCGTCAGGATGGAGGCTAAGCGCTCTCGAACGGCGCGCAGCCCTTCCCGATTTTGCTTTTCCTTCTCGATCAAGGCCAAGCCCTGCGCGGCGACTTTGGTCCGAGCCTCCGCCCTTGCGATGACCTCCGAGCCTCGCTCGATGACCTGCGTTCCCGGCAGGATGCCGGCGATTTCCTTGCGGATTTGAGGCAATGCATCCGCCCCGACACACAAGCACTCGAGCGCCAGGATGGCGTTGATCTGGCTCGGCTTGTTCAGTATCTCCTGAGCTTCCGGCAGGTAGATCCACGCGGTGATGTCGTCTTTGTTGCCCCGCTCCTTATGACAGGTCTGCACCGTGAATTGCCGGCCCATGAGGGTCACCTTGTCACCGACTTTGAACCCCATACTCCGATGCAGCTCATAGCCTAAGGTGATCGTTCCCGGCGGCACCGGGTCGACCATCGGCTTGACCTGGCTCTTGTGCATGTTCGGAACCTCGCCCCGGGCGCCGACCAGAATGATCTTGCGCTTTTGCTCGGGCCACTCGATCTTCTGCTGAAGGCTGGGAAGAAAATGACGAACGGACACGATGCCTGAGTCCGCCAGCCGATGCACGTACTCTTCGGGCATGTATTTCGAAGCGTAATCCTCGGCGTACCAGTCGCTGAGGTTTTGGTCTTTCGGTAGAATGACGAGGTTGAAGCCGAGCTTAAGCATGGCCTTTCGCGTATCGTCGTTAAGCTGCGCCGTGCTCTCTTTCAACTCGGCCTGTTTTTCCGCGAGAATCTGGTCGGTGCGAACGTCGTGAATCCGCAACAGGGCGATCGAGCCGATCAGGCAGGCGCTGGCAACCGTCACCGAGAGAACCGCCAGCGCGAAGTTCAGCTTGCGGTGGCCTATCTCTCGAATCAACAAGCTCCAGATCGTCATGGATGTCTCCTCGTGACAACAAGTGTTCCAACAGCGGCGATCAGCAGAATAGCCCCCACGGACACGGCGGTCGTGCCCACGACCTTGAATCCCCGCTTCGGCGGTCCCGATCTGCGATCCTCGGTCGATACTACGTCTTCGACGGATTTCGGCGCCGGGCTTTCGACGTCGGAGTCGAGCGACGAGGGATGAGAGACGCCAGACGAGTCATCAGCCGATCCGGAGGTTTCGTCCGGACGTGGTTGTCCTCCTTCGTCTATCATCTGTCCTCCACCGTCCGTAGATGCTCCGTCGTCGGTTTTGGCCATGACCTCGGCGGCCGCCGGGGATACCACCGGCTCATCCTCCGGAAAGACACTGGTCAGCTCAGGCAATTGCTCCTGCTGGCCCTCATAGAATTCCTCGTAGTACTTCATGACGGAGGCGTCCCAGTTGACGGCCATGAGCAAATCCACGCCGGGGTTCATCATCTTAATCTCGCAGCCGCACGGGCCGGTGATAAACGCAATGGCTTCCTGTAAGTTGTCGGAGTTGATCCCTTCGCCGACAAGTGCGAACAGCGCTCGACCCCGTCCGAATACGGGGAAGACAATCGGCTCAGCTTTATACTGGTCGAGGTCCGGCTCGCTATTGAGGAGCATGGCCAGCAACATTTGCTCGTTCGGATCGGAACGTGAGATCGTCATTGTCGAGAATTCATACGTGAAAGGCGGCGTCCCCGGCTCAGGCGGAAACTCGGCAGCAGCGGCTTTCAACTGTTCGGCCGCCGCTTTGAACTCATGGTTGATAAGCTCCAAAGCAGCCTTGTCCTTGCGAGAGTTGCCCGATTGGACCAGGACCCACACGGCGGTCTGGCCGTCCGTCAGCCGGCGAGCTAATTCTTTGCGTTTCGGGGAATCCATCAACGCCTTGATCGTTGACGGCGTGAAGTCACCCTTCCAGAAAGGCAACGCCCGGCCCTTGTGCCACGGATACCAGAGAACGAGCGAGGGCAGCTTTTCCGGAATATCGATGCCCAGTCGGCTCTTGAGGACCGAGGCGGGAGTTGGGACCTCCGAAGGCGCGTTGCTGTCGGCAGGTCCTTCCAGAAGGCGCTTCCACGACTGTTCGTCGTTCAGGTCTATCTTGGAAAGGCGCAGGTTCACGAACTCCGCCTGTTTGCTCTGCAAAAGCAGCGCCGCCGGATCGTCGTCGGGTACCTCCCCCCTGCTGATGAGCACACCCTCGTAGTAATCCGCCATCCATCTTTCCATGGCATAACGAAAGACCGGCGTTGAGCAGGGATATGCGGGACAAGCCAACAGGATTAGAAGGACGCCCGTGGTAGCAACAATGCCCCGCCAGGAATCTCGGTGACAATATCGTTTCACATACATCCGGTTTCCCCCATCGAAGCAACAATCGCGAATGTCAAATCTTTTCGTGCCTCTACAAGGCCTGACCTGGGGCAAGCTTCATTTGCCTACGATAGCAGAGTGACGGGTGTTTGTCAAAATAAAAGTAAGTGTCAAACGGCCGCGAGTTGACGATGGGTTACTGTCTGCGGGCTGCGGTCTTGGATGGTTTTCGAGAGACAACCTTCAGCAAGGCCGTCGCGACCCAAATGCCGCTGGCGATCACGAACAAAGCCCCAATGACGACAAGAATCAGCAAGAGCATTTTCATCGTCTAAGCTCCAAGTTGTTCCTCTGCAAACCGTGCCCCACAAGGTACGCCAGCAGCGCAGCCGCGAGGGCGGGAATAATAGCGGGCACGCCCGTTAGCCCGAAAGCATTTCGGGACAGGACAAACTGGAAAAGGATGGCGACAAATGTGCCGACGCCCATCGACAAAAGTCCCGCCAGCGGCCGGGGACGCTTCACCCACCAACCGATAATGAGAACGGGAAGAATCGCCGGCGCCCAAATCGTGTAACAAATGAGCAAGCCGCCGATGATCGAGGGCACGGCGACCGCCCCGGCCGCGCCGATCAAAGCAATCACAATCGTTGCGCTCCGGCCGAGACTCAGAGCTTTGCCATTCGACAACGTCACGAAAGGCTTGGCAATGTCCTGCGTGAACGCGACGGCTCCGGCGTTCAGCAACGAGTCGAGACTGGACATGACGACCGAGATCAAGACAACCAGCAAGAGTGTATAACAAGCGGGCGGCATCGTCGACTTGATAGTGTTCACCAAAACGGAGTCTTCACCCGGATCATCCGGGAGGATGCTTCGAGCAGCCACTCCTATTGCGATCATGGCCATAAACCAGAAGATACTAAAGAGGCCCGCCAGGACAAAACCGTTGCGCGATACCCGCGTCGTCTCCGAGGCCAACGCCCTGTTGGCGTAGGGAGGGATCAACGTCTCGCCCAACAGGAAGGCAGTTAGAAGTCCGATCAGCTCCACGAGCGAGGTCGAGTGGAATCCTTCCTTTGTAGCCGCTACAGCCTGGGCGGCAAATGCGGTCGATCCGCCCTTCAGATAAAAGCCCAGCAACAGCAAGAGCGCGCCGGGCAACAAAATCGCAAACGCACTGAACTGAAAGGCGTCAGTGACGACACTCGCGCGCAATCCTCCGGAGGTTGTGTAGAGGGCCGTCACGGCGACCACGATCAGGACCGATGACCAATGGGGCAATCCGGAGATGTCACGCACCACGTCACCGCCGGCTTTGGCCATGACGGAGGCGAACCCCGCACACAGGCCGACGGATATAACGCCCGCGAGGACCTGGCACTTGCGGTCGTACTTCTGACCAATCGCGTCGCCGAGCGTGTGACAGTCCTTCAATGCTCGAAGACGAGGAGCCACGAGAAGCCCGACCAGCACGTTCTGGAGCGCATAGGCCAGTCCAATAGCCAGGAATAGGAATCCGCTCTTGAAACCCTTACCGACAAAGCCGATGGAAAAAACGGGGCCAACGTAGGTAGCGGCTAAGCTTCCGAAAACGAGTGCCAGAGGAAGGGATCGTCCGGCTAACGAGAACTCCGAGAATTCGCGGGCCGACCGCGCGCGCATCGCCACAAACGTGAGTATGGCCACATAGGCCCCAACTACAGCCACAGACGAGACCGTATGCACAGCGCTGATCCTTACTCGGCAGTCTAAACTCGTGCCACTATGTTGATCGGAAGTTGAAAGCCCGGAGTCGGAGGTCTTCGGTCTTCAGTTAACTATCTCTCTCGCTCCAAATCTCTGGCTCGGTCCTGGAACTTTTCTTCCTCCAGCTCATTGATTACGGTGTTCAGCTCGGACTCCGTGCGGATCCATCCGAAGCGGCTGTCGACCAGAAACGTACGGTACCACTGGATCAGGTTTTTCGAGAAATCATCATTCCTGCAATAGATTCCGAACGAAATTTCGCCGGCGTGCGAGCCGGCCTTCTTAGGTATCTGAGGAAAAGCCAACAACACGGCGGACCGGGTCAACAGAAACTCGATATCCGAGACCTGGCTATTGTAGATACGAACCCGGCCCGACTCGATGGCCTCGGGATACTTGCGGAAAAGATGGCGTGCGGCGTTCGAGAACCCGGGCACGCTCAAATTCATCGCGCGGTGTACCCTGACGTCCGGGTAGTCCTCTATCATCTCATACAGGGCGCTCAGATAATCGTCCACCGGCTGACGCTCTCCCTCGAACAACATGCACGTCCATAGCTCACTATGGCCCGTCGAATCGAGCTGATCTCGAAGCATCTGCTTGGCGACCCTATAGGTCTCCTTTCGGCTGGCGAGTACTTTCAAACGCCGTTCGGTCAAACTCTTCGCCCAGGAGGGCATACCGTCCGGCAGCGATTCGGGCGGACAGACGCCCAGCCGGGTCAGGAGCCTGAGAAACTGTTTCTCTTCGGTGC